>NZ_JBHLUA010000012.1:931619-941814 GCF_042433895.1 Mesonia maritima
AAGGGAAAGGGAATAGCATAAATTATAAGTACAGAATGCACGACCCAAGGGTCGGGAGGTTTTTTACTGTCGATCCGCTAGCTAGATCTTTTGTATGGAACTCACCTTATGCTTTTAGCGAAAATAGGACTTTAGATAAAATAGAGCTTGAAGGAGCTGAATCTTGGGATTATTTGGACACTGAAAGTTATGATGAAAGTGCTACAACGTTACAAACAGCTGGGACAATAGCAAAGAATATTGGAATTAATACCTTAAATACTATCCCCTTTACTTTCAATATAATAGAAGTATTTGGACGAGGTGGTCCTGAAAAAGTATTTGAATATGTAGATAAGCAATTTGATCAAATGTCCTATGCTATTGCTGATGATATGATTGATGCCAAACAGAATGAAGGCTTTACTAATTTTGGAGATTATGCAATAGATAGAATTCAAAGTCCGCGATTTATAGAAGGAGTAGGTACTCTTCTTTTGTCAAAAAAACTTTCAAAATATACATCTCCTACCAGGTTATTAAATAAAAGAATTAGATTAGCTAGAGATTTTTATAAATACGAAGGGTATAGTCTACAAAAGGCAAGGGATCATATGGTAGGAATAAATTTTGATAAAGCTGTTCAAACTAAAACTTTACAGAAGGGGACTATTTTAGAAAGATATTCTTATTTAGATCCAGATGGAAATCCTAAACCAGGGGATTATTATACAAAACCAGGTACAGATCCAAATACTCTTGGAATTCCGATGGAAGGTCGAGTAAAAGTGACAGTAAAACTTTTAGAGGACACGAAGTTCCTCAAGTCTACAACTAGCTCTATGGATGATTGGACTACTGAAGGGAGAATCCTTGAAGGTGGTGGAACACAATATTTTAAACCAAATGCAAATGTAGAAGTAGTTAATCCTTAATTTATGAATATACACGACTTATTGAAGCATATATTATTTCTTAAAAAAAATAAGAGTAATCTAAAAGAGATATTACAAGAATACGGTTTAAATCAAAAGTTTTCTAGCGGTACAGATACATTTGTCTTTACTGCAGAAAAGTTTTTTTCACAAGTAATGCTTACTATCAAAAACAAAAGCCTAACTCATTGTGTTCTTTATACTAAATTTGAGTTTAGTGTTGACGATTTAAGAAATCAACTAAATTTTTTAGAGACTAAGTATGTACCTTACGATGACATTTATATTAGTAAATTTCAAATAAGAAATCTTAATTCTATATTGTGGATTGAAATACCTTCAGAAAACTTAAAAACCTCAGGTGATAAACTAAACTCAGTCCATATAAATATATAAACAAATCACGAGATACTTATTTTTATCCTCTCAATCAGGTTAAAAAAGTATTTAAAAACTATCAAAAAAACAATTATTAGCTAAATTGAAAGAAAAGTCTGGAAAAGAAGGTAGTAAGGATATGCTTCTTATGAGATTATATTTTAATATCTAAAATGGTACTACGGGAAAGGCATAAGCTATTTATTATAGGGACTATACATCAATCATAGTGTTAGGAATTCAAAAATTCAATAGATAAATATAGATTCAAACTAATGTTTTTTATATGTATAATTATCGAATCTATTGAACTGCAAGACCCTAATAATAAAAATCATAATTCTAGTTTTAGCACTTTATGATTCTATGGGTTAAAAAATAGTTATCAATTTGAAAAAAATTAATTTTATTTTATTGACCGTTCTATGCTTAATACTTTCTTGTAGTTCTTCTTTTCATAATCAATATTCTCAAAAGATAAAGGGAGCCTGGACAATAAATCATTTTGAACGTATAGATCAAACCCAAAACAAAGAATTTGATTTAAGACGGGAGGAAGGATTTTATATAGTTGGCTTGGAGAACCATAACCACATATGGTTTACAAAAAGAGAAAATAGAAAAGGTAAGTCTATTGATGCCACATATGATATTTTTAAACAAAATGATACTTTAAAACTTAGTATAACCAAGAGTGATGATGAACGATTAGAAGGTGTTTATAACCTTTATATTGATACCATAGCAAAAATGGATAGACAATATAAAGTTCAAATAGCTCTTGATAGCGAAAATACATATTTAAGTGCTTTAAGGGTAAAGAACTAATAATTTATTTAATTATAAATGCCGGTGATAAACGTTATAAGCTTACTAATCATCTTGGAAATGTATTAAGTGTTGTAAGTGATAAAAAAATACCTAAATTAGCATCATCAGGTTCTTTGAGATATTTTAACCCAGATATTAAAGCCTATACTGATTACTATCCTGGCGGTATGCTTTTACCGGGTAGACATGGGAACTCTTCAGATTATCGTTACTACTTCCAAGGTCAAGAGATGGATAACGAGGTAAAAGGTGAGGGAAACTCTATCAACTACAAGTTTAGGATGCACGACCCACGTGTAGGAAGGTTTTTTGCACAAGACCCACTATTTAGAGAATATGCATACAACTCACCTTATGCTTTTAGTGAAAATGTTGTTATAAATGCTGTTGAGTTAGAAGGTTTGGAGAAAAAAGTTATTGTTAATAATAATAGTGCTGGGCAAAATCAACTAGAAAGTAATGTTCATACATTAGAAGGTTCAAAAGCTGGCGACGATAGTTTTATAGGACCAGTAATACAAGTTTTAAATGAAAGAAAACTTATTGACGAACATACTATTGTAACATTTTCTTATAACGGTTTTACAACAAAAACAACAACTTCAGGACCTTGGTGTTGGAAATCTACAGACACTCATATTTTAGCTAAGTATAATGTTCACTTCACTTATGATGGTATTGATTTAAATCTGCCTGTTGAGTTAAATACAGGAGAATCTGTAAACCATCCAGGAGAAAATATTTTAGATTATGCATTAGTAACTATTGGTTCTGGTTTATGGAAAAATATGTTTGAAAAAACAGTTATTTCACGTGCAGAAACTAAAATTATACAACATTTTTCAGGACAGTTAACTAAAAATGGTATTAAGCATAGTATTGATGATATAATCAACATAGGAAAAGATAAGCTAGGTAAAATTATATTTTTAGAAAAGGTAATGCAAACGCAGGCTTAAAACACATAATGCGCCACGCAGATGACTTTGCTAAAAATGGAGTAGCAAAAGATGATATTGCAGATTTTGTTTTTGACGCAGTAAAGAATGGAAAGATAGTAGGTTATCAAGGAAAAGGAACAGGAAGACCGATATATGAAGCTCTTTACAAAGGAAAAGTAAAAAGAGTTGCTGTAACTGTTGGAGATAACGGATTTATAGTTGGGGCTAATCCTGTTTCTATAAAATAAAAATAGATGAATAGAACTATTAAAATAATGCCAGAGTATGAATGTTATCCTATTTGGGTTAGTGAAAATGATGGTAAGATACAGAAGATTTACAAATCTCTGACTCACTAAAATCTCAAATTTTAGAATGGGATAATAAATTTGAGAAAACGTATAATAAAAGCAACCCAATAGAATCTGGTTTTAAAGATGAGAAAGAAGCTCATCTTTTTGAAAAAGAGGGAATTTTAATTTGGACAAATATGACAAACGAATTAAAAGGTTCTACTGTAAAATATAGGAGTATTAAAAATGAAAAAGAATATTTGTCTCCTTTTGAGTATTTACTAGATTTATTATAAAAAATTAAAAGCTACTGTAAAAAGCAGCTTTTTTTATGTTCTAAAGTGTAGCCACATTTTTATTAAAAAAGTCCTTAAACTTTTTTTGGTCAGAAAGGAATCAATCATCTTCACCCAGCTCTTGTATTAATTTAAGCTGTTCTAAGGTTGCTTTATCCGTGGTAAATTCGCTATCAAGATTTACAAGCTCGCCTATTGTTAAGTTAATATAGCGGGCAATCTTATCGAGTGAACTAACGGATCTGTTTTAAGGGAAGCTTACACTTAAACTTCTTTTCGATTAGAAGGGGGACTCGATTATTTAGATGTACTAAGTTGATAGGCTAAATATGTTTGTGACAACCCAAATTCCTTTCTTAAAATAGAAACACACTTACCAAATGACAACATAAAATTATACGTAAACAGTTATAAATACACATAAATTACTGTATTAAGTAAATATATTCATTAAGAAAAGACAAAAGACACTGCTCAAAAGAAAAGTTTTTTCAAGCGTTTGTTTGAAAAGAAGATGCTTAAACAAAATAGTTTTTGTTACATATTTTCATAAACAATCTTATTTTATTCCGATATTAAAAAAATAAGGTATTATGAAAGTAAAATTAGCTATTATCCCTTTGTTTGAACAATTTATAAAGGAAAGCAAAAACGGAAAACGCTTAAAGAAAAATGGAGAGCAAATATCCGAAGGTACAATTAAAAATTACACATACGTCCTAAATAACCTTCGCCTGTTCACTAATAGTACAGGAATCGAGTTAAGAATATGTGATGCATCCAGATTAAACAAGCGTGAACGTTTATCAGAGAAAAACTATTGGAAAAAATTTTATAAAAAATTCACCCTTTTCTTGTATAAAAAAGGTTGTCATGATAACTATGTAGGCATTACCATAAAACAAATAAGAACATTTCTTAATTGGTTAAAATATGATAAAGATTTTAATACTGGTGACTATCAGAAAATACTCTACATAAGAAAAGAAGAAATTAATATTTTGGTACTATCCCCAGAACAACTGAAATTTTTAATTCATGACAAGGAGTTTAACAGATTCCTATCCCCAGCAGAGAAGAAGGTTAAAGACATTTTCGTTTTTGGCTGTACTACGGGGTTACGCTTTTCCGATTTATTTAATCTTACCAGTAAAAATATAGAAGTTCAAAATGGAGATTATTACCTAAATATAAAGTCTCAGAAGACCAAAACCAGTACAGGTATCAAGCTGCCTAAGTATGCTGTAGAAATTTATCAACAATATAAACCCCGTTCTGTCAAAAAAAATATCTTTCCTAAAATAACTCTTTTTATATTCAATAGAACTCTTAAAAATATAGGAAAAAAAGCAGGGTTTACTTCTCCTATATCATTAACCAGAGAACAGTTAGGGAAACCCAAACAGCTGACTAAAAAAGAAGTATTGTTTTGTGACAAGATGAGTTCACATATGATGCGTAGAACAGCAATAACCACTTTATTGATTTTAGGTATGCCCGAGCACCTTGTAAGAAAAATAAGTGGCCATAGCAGTTCAAGCAGTTCCTTTAATCGTTATGTTCATTACGCTCAAACATATATTGATAAAGAAATCGATAAAATCCATCAAAAATTAGAAGAATATTAATAGACTTAAAATAATGTTCAACTCATTAGAGTAGATTAAATTTGATAATAATATTTTAAATAATTAAAAGATATATATATCTTTTATTATGATGCGAACCATAAGTGTTAAAAATGAAAAGAGTGCAAAACAGGTAAAAAGTATTGTTAGGAGACACTATCCCGCAAAGTGTGTAAAGTTAAAATAACAGGGGTTGGACTTTTTTAAAGTCTGACCCTTTTTTCATAGATCGTAAGGAACTGATTTAAAATAATGCCCCAATTCCTAATAGGCATAGACCATTTCTTAGTGGCTTCCCTTGTAGCCAAATATACAGATTTCATAACTGCTTCATCTGTAGGGAATGATAATTTATTTTTGGTGTACTTCCTTATTTTCCCATTGAGGTTTTCGATAAGGTTCGTTGTATATATGATCTTTCTTATCTCCAATGGGAACTCAAAGAATACGGTAAGGTCTTCCCAGTTGTCCCTCCAGCTCTTCACAGCATATGAGTACTTACCTTCCCATAGCCCTGCAAAATCATCCAGGGCAGCTTTGGCAGCTTGCTGGTTGGGTGCGTTGTAGATATGCTTCATATCTGCTGTAAAGGCTTTTTTGTCCTTCCATACCACATACCTGCAGGCGTTTCGTATTTGATGTACCACACAGATTTGGGTTTTGGACTCAGGAAACACGTTCCTGATGGTATCGGTAAACCCGTTTAGGTTATCGGTGGCCGTAATCAGTATATCTTCGGTTCCCCTGGATTTTATATCGGTAAGGACACTCATCCAAAATGCGGCAGATTCATTCTTACCCAACCAAAGTCCCAAAACTTCTTTCTTTCCATCCCTTCAAAGCCCTACTGCTATGTATATTGTCTTGTTGATCACTTTGGAATTCTCCCTTACTTTGAAGACGATCCCATCCATCCAAACAATAAGATATACGGGTTCTAGTGGACGGTTCTGCCAGGCCACGATATCTTCAGTAACCTTTTCGGTAATCCTGGAAATAGTAGAAGTGGAAACTTCAAAGTTATAAACTTCCCTGATCTGTTCTTCGATATCGCTATTGCTCATTCCTTTGGCATAGAGCGATACGATGACGTTTTCTATACCGTCAACCATATTACCGCGTTTAGGTACGATCATCGGGTTAAAGGAAGCATTCCGGTCTCGGGGGACCTGAATCTGGGATTCCCCAAAAGAGGTACGGACCTTTTTTTGACCAAAACCATTGCGGGTGTTGGGATTATCGGACTTTTGGCTCTTGTCATAGCCTAAATGGGCATCCAATTCGCCTTCCAGCATTTTCTCAATGCCACGTTTCTGCAGTTGTTTTAAAAAGCCATTGAGCTCATCTCCACTTTTGAACTGCTTTAAAAATTCATCGCTAAATAAATCTTCTTTTTTCATAAGGTGTAAAATTTAAAATTAGACAAAAAAATAACAGGGGTCGCGACCCCTGTTATTTTTTTATTTACACAGTTTATGAGATAGTCCTTGTTAGGAATGTTTTTATTTATCCTCATATAATAACTAAACTTTAATACTACCAGTTTACTGGATTTACTGTGTGTGTTGAGGCCTTGCCAGTTTTGTCAATAAAAACGTAATATTCATTTTTATCATTTACATCTCTAAAAAAATACCAATTTTGTTTTTGCAATTGCCCAAGCTTTTTTCTACTATCATTTCTATTATTGCAATTCACAAATTTAACCCCTTCATTGTTAGAATTGAAATAGATTTTACTTAACTTCTTATCATTACTATGCTTAGCCCTATAACAGAAATTGGTATCTATTTTGATTACCTTCTTAAGACGTAGAGAACGTAGATCAAAAGGATCTATATCTTCAAATTTTATAGAGTCTGGAACTATTAATCTTTTAATCGTAAAATTAATATAATTCTTACCTCTCCAACCATTATTTTCGATAAAATCACGATTAATCTTAACCCTTGTTTCTAAACACGAGGAAATAAGTATCATAATAAATACAAGTGTAATTCTAATCTTCATTTTTCTCAAGTTTAGGTTTCGCTTCATTTTTTTTATCTTGGGTACTTGGCGGATAGGCTGCCATTAATTCTATGTAATTAGCCCATCTTTTAGCAATTCCTAGAGAATTATTATCTTGATAAATATATTCTGTAGCCTGCAGGAAATTACTTAATTTCACTTGGTCAATATGGTTAGGGTTTGTAGGGTCTAGCCCCATACTTTGGAGTTTTCCAACTTTCCAACTTTTATAATCTGCCAAAATCCCTATAAAATGTAACTGTCCTTTTGCTGCTACATGACTTTCAGCATCTATAGTAAATATATTAGTGTTCTCTAGATAAGCACTTACCTCTTCTACCATCTTAATATCAGCCGCTAAAGTCCTCACATCTTCTACAAATCCTTTATAATCTGGCTTATTATAACCACCAACATCATAGTATGCTTTATCATGTCTTTTAGCAATCGCATCAGGCTCCGTGATAGGTGTAAAAGTGTAATCGTAATTATTATTTTTAAATTCGTCTGAACCATATAAAGTTATTGAACCACCTCCAGAATATAATCCAAATCTTCCTACTACATCAACACCAGTCCGACCTTGTTCCCATATTGGTTTAAAAGCCTCGCTGCCATCTAAATAATAGTATTCATGCTTGACACCTCGTCCTTCAGGACCATATCCTGCGGCATTAAAATAATGTGCTGGTGTGCCTCCTTTCATAATTAATTCTAATGTATTCATTTGATAATATGATATATCCTGTGTTGTGATAATTTCGTTTTTATCATTTAGAATATGCCCTCTAGTAACATATTCTGCACCTTCAAGATCAATACCATCAATAACTCTATTTTCGCTGAATGCATAAGGCGAGTTCCAAGGGTAACCTTTTTCTAAAGGATCAAGAGCAAAAAACCTTCCTATACGTGGGTCGTGCATCCTAAACTTGTAGTTGATAGAGTTTCCCTCGCCTTTTACCTCGTTATCCATCTCTTGCCCTTGGAAGCCGTAGCGGTAATCAGCAGTGTGGCGTGTCTTCCCGTGAGCAAGATTGCACTGGCACCCTATATCTTTTATGTAAATGAATCTTGTATAATTTCCCAATATTGCAAAATGTTGACCTCAAGTAATGAACATAATTGGTTATTAGGTTCATTATTTTTTACTTCCTTGTAAATATCATTCATACTTGATATTATTAATAATATTTCTCTTTTTCATTTTATGAATTTTAGAATAAATTTGATAGTTCATGTTCCAATATATATCCATATCTATAACTTCTGTATTATCTAGATTATCTTCCCCCCCAAGAAAAAGTAATTGTTTATACCCTATACATTTATTAGGGGATAAAATATCTATTTTCAATTTTTTTAATATATCATTAAAATCTTCAGGAATTAAAGTATCATCCCTATAGTCAACGAGTTCTTCATTAAAAAAACCATTTAATGTTTGAGGTAATTCAAAATCCTCCCCTGTAGCTGCATCAAACAAGTAATTCTTCTTTGGATCTGTTATATCTATTGCAAATTGCCTTCCCATCCAATCATATGAAAAACAACATATTTTATTTTTATATTGTGGAAAAAAATCAGTAACAATACTAGTCCAGTATAGTGCACTGGTTTTATTATGAATTCTAAACATTCCTCTATTGTATGAGGTTCCTCCATAATTTGAAAACAATATTGACAAATCATCTTTATCTTTAAATTTTTTGTCAAAAATACTATCTTGCTTTCTTTCTAGAGAAAATAGAATATCGTCCTTCTTATTTTTTGATTTAAATAATTCTAACATATCAATCCTTTATTATCACTTTATTAATTTTTGTTCCTTCAGGTAATTCTTTTATAACATTCTGTATCTGTCTTCCAATACTTCTATTTACACTTTTATCAAGCCCTTTCATATTTGATATGTCATCAGCGCCTCCTAATTGCAAATCTATTATATGATCGACATCCTCTATATCATCTACGTCATAACCGGCTTTTTTATACCTACTTCGAGCATTGGCTTTTCTTTGTGGCTTTTTAACTACTACCGTTTTAGAATTTGAGAGTTGTTCTACTTTTTTTACTGCTGCTGCCTTTTGTTCCGCTGTCCAGCCTTTTTTAAACTTTAAAACTAAATCTACCCCTCCCGAACTTTTAGTCAATTGTTTAACAGCAAATTTACCTAACCCTTTTACAAGATAATAACCGTCAACAATGGCATATACTGTTTCCGTCCCTTCAATCATTGTTTCAGCAAAATCAACACTTCCAGCCATATTGATAGCTCCATTGAAACGAGTGCCTGTACCGTCAGAATCTTTCTCATAATGTTCAACAAGCTCTGGAGCAGCCTGAAGTATTCGACCTAAGTATGTATAATCGTCAGTGCCTTTTTCAAAAAGGCCATACATCCATCTTGTTCCATTAGCTAAAGGTACTTTAGCATCATAAGCTTCCATTGATGATTGGTTTGGAAGTCTATTTTCTTGAAAAGGAAATATCTGTACAGGTTCCTTGTCTGGTCTTGAGTTATTGTGAATAAAAAATGTATGCTCCTTATCATTTTCAACAATCTCAACGTTCAAGACCATCTGTTGAGAAGCATTTCCTTCTTCATCTAAGACATCTTGTAACCTATAAAAGAAATGAATCTCATCTTGTCCGTCTGGATCAACATTATTGATAGGATTGTTAGAAGCAAATTGATACTGACTGAGCCAAGGTTTCTTTACTCTATCTGGTCGGAACCATCTGCCAATCCTTGTGTCCAACATTCTTTCTCCAAAATCAACACTATTCCCTTCCCCTTTAAGCTCGTTATCCATCTCCTGCCCCTGGAAGCCGTACCGGTAGTCCGGAGTGTTTGCATGGCGTCCTGGTAGGAGCATCCCGAAAGGATAGTAATCATTATAG
>NZ_JBHLUA010000012.1:941895-976973 GCF_042433895.1 Mesonia maritima
TTAGCCTTTTTAAGTGTATTTACTTTTGGAAATATACCTAAAAAAGCATTTTATTATGCTAAAAATAGTATTTCTTATAATATTAAAATAATTAATTAGTTACTTTTTTAAGATTGGTTTTAAATTTTAATTAGTAATAGTAGTTAATTTGAAGATTTTTTATTACCAAACAAACGCTGAAAAAAATTTATATGCTGTGTAGTATCCTGTTTTTTTTCTGGGGAAGTTTCATTACGTTGTTTTTTAGAAAATAATCTTTTGAAAAATCCATTTTTATGAATAGTATCATTCTTAGGGTTTAGAGAGTCTTTTTTAGAGGAAGAGAATAGCCTTTTAAAAAAACCAGGTTTTTTCAAACTGTCAGGTTTTTCAATCTTAATTTCCCCTCTTTTATATTTTAGGGTGTCTTTATTTAAATAATTAATCCATTCCCCGTGTTTATTATTTCTTTTATAACGTCCTTCTATAACTTTGTTTCCTAAAGAGTCGTATTCAACATATTCTCCGTGTTTTAGTCCATCCCACCATTCACTATAACTTTTTAATTTTCCATTAAGATACCAAGATCTCCATTCTCCTTCTTTTAGACCATATTCAAAAAATCCATTTTCAGCTAATTGTTGAGATCTGTAAAATTTTTTAAATTCTCCATGCAGCACAAATCCTCCAGCTCTAGCCATAGAGTTATGGACTTTGCTGTTGCGAAACCAGTAATACATTTTGTTGTTATCAAAATTATTTATCTCTTCTAATACAACATAACATTCGATATCGTAGCCGTTCTGCCGAATAAGTTTTCTTTGCACTTCTGGAGAACTAAAAGAAGTTAGTAAAAGGACAAAAAATAATAACAAAGTTAGATTCTTCATAGCTGGGATTTTGTTTTAAAAGTCTAATATAATTATTTTAAAAATTTTAACTTGATTAATATGGCAAAAGAGAAATAAGTTTTTAGAAGAGAAAATTTTAATTATTTATTTTTTCTCAAAAAAATTAATCTTTCTTTTTGATTTTAAAATTTTGGATTAAAACTAATAAAAGGTTATAAGTTTTAAAATAGCTAACAGGAATGAATAAGTGAATTCTCTAGTTTCATAACTTGAGAGCTCAACTCTTTAGAGTCTTGTTAAAATATATTCATTTTTAATTTTGGTGGTAGAGTAAAGTTTTTTTAGAATTTATAATTCTTTATATTTGTTCATAATAAAAGTGTGTTCACGAACAATGAACGTTAGAAAAAGATGAACAATATAGAAATATTATATACGGCTATTCATAATTTAGAAAAGGACATTCCTATAACTTGGAACTGGAAAAATATGGATTACAATAACGATATGGGTATTGATGGAGAGTTGGACTTAATAATAAACAATCAAAATATTTTAATGATTGTTGAGGTTAAAAAAGACGTTAAAAATCACCAATTATTTAACATAATTGAATACAACAATAGGTTTGAAAACTTTTTGTTGGTAGCGGAAAAATTATATCCAAAAGTAAAGAAAGAACTGCGAGAAAATCAAGTAAATTATCTTGAGGGTAATGGTAATGTGTACATTAATAAAGCAGATATTTTTCTTTATATCGATACTAATAAAACTGCCAAAAATCAAAAAGAAAAAGGAAATCGAGCTTTTACAAAAACAGGATTAAAAGTAGTATTTCACTTTTTATTGAATCCGCAATTATTAAACCAGACACAACGAGAAATTGCAGATATTACCAATGTTGCGTTAGGTAATATTCCCTTGATTATAAATGGATTGTTAGAAAATAATTTCATTTTAAGAGTAAATAAAAATGAATATGTAATTAACAATTATCAAGAATTGTTAAACAAATGGATAACAGAATTTGAGCAAACATTAAAACCCACTATATTCAAGCAGCGTTTCAGATTTCAAAATGAAAATCAAGACTGGAGAGCATTACAATTAAATACCGAAAAAACAGTTTGGGGAGGAGAACCTGCAGGAGATATTATGACCAATCATCTACGTCCGGAAAATTTTACTTTGTACACCAATGAAACCACTAAAGATTTAATGATAAACTATAGATTATTGCCAGATGATGAGGGGTATATTTGGGTGTATGACAAGTTTTGGACAACTAATTGTGGGAATATTGCACCAAAGGAATTAGTTTACACAGATTTAATGATTAACGCTGATAAAAGAAGTATAGAAACAGCAAAACTGATTTTTAATGAGCACATCAAACCAAACTTATAAACACCTTGCAATCCCCTATTTCAAAGAAATTTTTGATGCTATTGATGAGGTGATGATAAAGTTAAATGTTCCTTACTATTTAATTGGAGCCAATGCAGTAGCATTAGAACTACTAA
Source organism: Mesonia maritima (assembly GCF_042433895.1). Lineage (NCBI taxonomy): Bacteria > Pseudomonadati > Bacteroidota > Flavobacteriia > Flavobacteriales > Flavobacteriaceae > Mesonia > Mesonia maritima. Next base: position 944,249 of record NZ_JBHLUA010000012.1, read on the forward strand.
AAGAAGGCATCAAACCGAATAGAGGTACAAAAGATATTGACTTTGCTATAATGATAGCTTCCATCAATGAATACGAAACAGTTGTAGATGAGTTAGCTAATTATGGGTTTAATAAAGTAGAAGCGCCTTGGACGCTGTATAATAAAAAATTTAATGTAGTTATAGATCTACTTCCATTTGGAGAAATTGAAGAAAGTTTCACAATTAATTTTGATAAGCGTCATACATATTTACATATGTTGGGTTTTAAAGAAATATTACAAAATCCAGAAATGGTACAGATAGAAGAAAAGTCAGTGCAAATTCCATCCTTACCAGGAATGGTCATTTTAAAACTAATTGCTTGGAGCGATAGACCAGAGGAACGCGACAGTGACTTATATGATATTTTAAGAATCATCGAATATTATTTTGACTTGAATTTTGATGAAATAGTAGAACATCACAACGACACCTTTCCTGAAGACGATGATTTTGATCAACTCAAAATAGCAGCAAGAGTTTTGGGCAGAAAAGCAAGACAGTTTTTAAATGTTTCTAAAGAAATTAGTGATAGAATTTTAAAAACTCTAAACGATAATGTTGTAGATCCTAAAAATTCTCCCATTGCAAAACAGTGGGCAAGTAAAAAAGAATGGGAGTTAGAATATGCTGTTCAAATTTTGGAAGAGTTTAAATTAGGATTGGTAGAGAGTTAATGATGAAAAAAGAAAAAATATTCCACAAAAAAACAAAGTACGTTCAGAGCTTCAAAGAGAAATAAACTCTAAATGTCCATTTTGTACCAATGAGGATGTTGGTCATTTTGAAATTCATCATATTGACGAAGACCCTTCAAATAATATTAAATCCAATCTATTATTGCTATGTCCAACGTGTCACTCAAAAATAACAAAGGGAGATATTACAACAGAGAAAGTAAAAAAATTAAAGGAAAACTTAAAGTTTAAAAATCAAAAGATTCAATTCATTTCTGTTAGTGTAGATTCAAAAAATTGTGGTTGGCAATCAATAGTGAATGTTCCTAATGCTTTTAAAGTTGTTGGGACGAAATCACTCTTTCCAATATTCAATTTTAGCTTTATTAATCAAACAAAACAAACAATTTTACTTACTAATTTTGCAATTAGAGTAAAAAGATTACCAGTTGGTTTAGCTGGGCCCCTAGTAGGTCCTCCTGAAGTTTTAAGACCTGTAATTAAATATAAAATTAAACTTCCATTAACTGATAAAAGAGAAAATATATTACTGGAAAATGAGATTGAAGTCCCAACGAGTAGAGCTTTTAAATTCCAAGTTGAACTTTATGCAGATTCAATGGATATATTTAATTTCCCTATTTTATAAATATGCTATTATCTTTAAATTTGGGTTTAATAATGATTTCTATATAGAAGCTCCAAAAATTCTTTTGAACAGTAAAGAGGATTATGATAAATTGACCTATTATGGACTAGCTTAATTATAAATTTAAAAAAATAAAAAATGGCGGGAGAAGCAAGTGTATTTCAAACAGGTGGAGGCGGTTTTAACTATGAAAACTACGTACAATCATTATTTTTGTTACAAATGATGATTAATGGCATTATCCCTTCATTTCCTAATGGTCAAATTATTGAAATCGGATTTCAGAATAAAAATAAAGGATACCAAACAGATGATTTGTTCTTAAAGATTGAAGAAGATAATATTTCTAAAAGAGTAATTTCTCAAATAAAATATAACATTCCTATCTCATCAAAGAATGAAGTCTTTTTAGAGGTAATAAAAGCTTTTTGGGAAGATTTTAATAATACAAGTCATTTTGATAAACAAAATGATAAAATGTTTCTCATAAAATCCAGTCTGACTAATAATGATAAAAATCATATAGCTTATTTATGCCAAATAGCTTCTAAACAGAGTAATTCAGCAGATTTTTTCTCTGAAGTGAATAGGGTAAAAATAAAGAAAGCTGCTCTTGATGTCTTTGAAGAAAGCCTAAGACTAGCAAAAGGAGAATCTGTTACGGAAGAAGAATTATTCCAGTTTTTAAAATGCTTTCATTTATTGGCTTATGATTTTACTGCTGAGGCCAGTACAGATGAAACTTATACACTTAACCTTATCCAGTTATCAAAATCTAAAGATGCAGTAGCAACCTCTAAAGAAATTTGGAGCGTGATTCTTAACGAAGTTGCTACATATAATCGAAATGGAGGTAGTATTTCAAATGTGGATTTAAAGAGCTTTGAACCAAATAAGTATTTTGATTTATCTATATTCAATGATGCCTATTCTTCATTTAAAAAAATACACCAAGATGGAGAACTACTTTTAAAGCCATTCAGGAACACCATAAAAGGCTTTCATATAGATAGGTCAACCGTTAAAAAATCAATAATACAATCTTTAAATCAATCAGATATTTCAATTATTACAGGTTATCCTGGTGTTGGCAAATCTTCGATTGTAAAAGATATTTTAAGTGGAGAGTTATCTGATACAGTCCCTATAATTTTTAAGGCAGACCAACTTAATAAGACCTCTTTAGCTCAAGTATTTAGTGAAGTTGGAATACACCATAATTTAATCGATTTATTTAGTTTAATATCAACACTTCCAAATAAAACTATAGTAATTGATAGCGCAGAAAAATTATTGGAAGCTCAACCTGATTCTGCTTTTAAACAATTGTTATCAATTATTTCTGAAAATAAGGGTATAAAACTTTTAATGACCTGTAGGTCTTACGCGGTTAACGTAATTAAGCAAAAGTTCGGTATTGACTCTGAAAAGATAAATGTTGTCGATATACCTCTTTTAAATGATGATGAAATAGGGCTAATAAAAAATGAGTTTCCCCAACTAACCAATTTCCTTTCAAATAGTAAAATAAATGAAGTTTTAAGAAGTCCTAAATATCTTGATTTTACAGTATCAGCAATAAAAGAAAGTGAAAACATATCGAGTGATATTAATTATTCAGAATTTAAAGAGATACTATGGAATGAAGTGATAGAAAATTCAACTGTAACAAAGAATGGTCTTCCAAGAAAAAGAGACCTTACTTTTTTGCATATTGCTGTAGGCAGAGCAATTAATATGAGATTGTTTTTTGAACCTGAAGATGAAAAAATAGATTATGAAGCGGTAGAGCTTTTAGAAAGTGATAATATAATAGTTAGAAATGGTAATAAATTTCAGTTTTCCCCTTCTCACGATATTTTAGAAGATTGGGCGTTAGTAAAATATATAACCTCAATTGAAAATAAACTTTCTAATAAAGCGGATTTATTTAATAAACTTGGGAATCAACCAGCTTTACGAAGAGCTTTTAGATTATGGATTGAAGAATTACTTACTAATGATATTGATACAGTAGCAAACTTAATTTCTTTTACATTAGAAGACAACTTAATTCCTACATATTGGACAGATGAAATACTTACAGCTGTTTTTAGGTCGGATGATTGCAGTTCTTTTTTTAAACATTTCTCTTCAAAATTATTGGAGAACAATTGTGTGTTTCTTAATAGGTGCATTCTGCTCATAAGAACTACTTGTAGGGAATATAGTTTTAACAAAGAAAACTCTAAAGACATTTTATTTCCTGTAGGTTCTTGTTGGGAAGAAATGTTATGCTTTTTATCTTCAAATATTTCAGAAATAGAAAGTATAAGGAAGTCTATTTCAAATTTTTTACTGGACTGGGAATATAAATTTATTTTCCAATTTAAGCTTTGTTCTATTAAAGAGATAGAAGCAGCAAATATATTGGTTTTTCATTATGTAAATGAAATGTACGATGGGAGTGACCATTGGGGCTATTCATCAAAAAATGACTATCAAAAGAAAGCCTTTGTTTATATGCTTTTTGGTTTTGCACCTTTTTGTAAAGAAGATTTGAAAATATTTCTAGAACAATGTAGCTTAAATATTGATAAATATGAAAATCGTGAAGGTTTTAGTAGATTAGTTATAGAAAAAGCTTTAGGAGGTGTTAGAAACAATTCTTTGATTAAAGAACTACCAGATACATTAGTTCAGATTGCAAACAAACATTGGAAGTATATACCTCCTAAAAATCCTCCCAAAAATGATGGTCCTTTTGGATTTTCTTTTCCTAAACGTAAAGAAAGAGAAGATGCTTGGGGTATAACAAAAACCAGATTTGATTTTTTTCCGTCTGGTATTTATAAAACGTTTGTTTATAATTTACTAAAACATCATCCAAATAAAGCAGTTGTTTTTATATGTGATTTTACTAATTACATCACATCCTCCTATAAAGATTCTGAATTTAGTATTAAGGATGAATTAAAGGAAATTAAAATCATATTAAATAATGGTAATGAAAATATAATTTATGGAAATGAACACCTGTGGAATGCGTACAGAGGTACAACCGTAACTCATTATTTACTCGAATCTATTTTAATTAGCCTTGAAAAATATTTATTAGAAGTCGCTCGGGTTGAAGTGATTGAAAATAAGCTATTAAAGTCAATAACTACTTATTTTTTAGAAAACTCAAATTCAGTAGCAATAATTAGTGTTCTGACTAGCGTATTTATAGCTTATGCAAAAGCATTTGAGAATACTATTTTACCAATATTAAGAGTTAAAGAGTTTTATGAGTGGGACACACATAGGGCAACTAGAGAACATTCAGCTACAGCAATTTATGATCAAAGAATACCTTCTGCTCAGAAAGAAAAAGGAGAGTTTAATAGACTTCCTCATAGAACAAAATACTTAAGAGGTCTTCGAGAATTTATTCTTCATTATCAAATAAATAGTGGTTTGCTCAGTAAAGAACTCCTAACAATCTTTAATGATTTCTATGAAAATTGTGGTAACGATATTTTTTGGGAAAAAGCTATTACCGAAATGGATATAAGAAGATATAAAGCATCAATAGTTGATAAAGAAAAAGGAGTTTTTCAGTTAGAGGTTAACTATCCGGAGCCAATTTATAATGCTGTTGAGACTTTTACAAAAAAAAATGAAAATGATAGTCTTTCTTTACAATATTCTCATTCGTTAAGACAAGTAAAAGAAAAAAAATCTGAAATGTCATTTAATGAATGGCAGACTATTTTTAAACATTTTTCTTCTGAAGAAACTGAAAATACAATGTGGGATTCACCTGTAACTTTGTCAGTTTTAGGGTTAGAATTATATCACAAAAAATTGAGTGAAGTTCAGAAAAAATATTGCATAAATACGATTATCAATACTCTAGAGCAGATTATCACAGAAGTAAATGATAGAGATAGTTTTAGAAACCTAAACAGATACAATGTATTAGAAAAACAATTAACAATTGAATCTATTCATTTACTATATAGGTTTAAAGAAGTGATTGTTGATGAGAAAGAACTTGACTTGCTTATAATGTATTTACTAATTAGTAATTTGGCAGATCATGAAATAAGAGATTTTCAAAAATATTTCAGGAATATTTTTAGTAAAGAATTACCAGAAAAAGCCCAAAAACTAATTGTTGCACTAATTAAATATGCTAAATTCTATTACGAAAATAATGTCAATCATTATCGTAACCAACAAGAAACAAAGAAATACAAAGAAAAGGAGCTTGAGTTTATAGAAAGCATATTAACTGAAAGTAGCTTTCCTAAAACTTCTTCTTTGTCTTTTGAATCTTACGAACCACATTTTTTAAACAATTCCTTACTTCTCATAGCCTCAAATACGAATAGTGAATTATTTCAAAATTACATCTTGAAAATGTCTGAATTAATTTTAGAGGACTTAAAACTAGAAGATGACTATTCATATTCTCGTTCAAGAAGATCGAGAAAAACAAATCATACGGTTCTTATTGTCTTGCGTTTTTACTTTAATGAGGTTCTTTTGTTCAATGACATAAATTTCAGTAAATCATTAATAGATAAGTTATGCGATCCCATTCTAAATAATGACTTTAATAATATTCATAGTGTTAAAGATTTATATGAGCTTATTATAGGTATTTTTAATACAGCCGTTACAAGGTTTGACGATTTAATTAACGAAGATAATGATGTTGAAAGGTATAGAAATCATTTTTGGGAATTATGGAAATATCTTTTCAACAAAGTTAAGAAATCAGGGAATTCCTTTTTTGTAAAAGAGCTTTTGTAAGATGTTAATGAAAGATCTTGGTCTATAAAATCAGATAATTGGAAAGGTTTTATCAATTATAAAACTCAGTACAATGAATTTGTAGATTATTTTAAAGCAAAATCTTTACCGTATATAATTTCAGTTTTTTCCACTTTTGGAGAAAAAGTTTTTCTTCCATTAGGAATTAATTTAATAGTAAAAAATTTAAAAGAAGATGATAGTATCTACAAAAGTTTAGATTCTCCAAATGCGGTTAAATTAATTCAAGTGCTTTTCAATAACCACATACAAGAAATTAAAGAAAATCAAAGTTTGATTGAAGACTTTGTTTACATTTTAAACAAGATGATTAATTTAGGGTATTGCGAAGCTTATCTAATAAGAGAGTGTGTGATTACTTATAAAAAAACTGCTTAAAATTTTTTCAAATAGCCAGCATTGATGTAATAAATATCTTACAAGTAGGTAACTAGGAGTGTGCTAATTGTTGCATTTTAATCCGTAAAACAGTATTAGTGAAATTATCTGCTGAAAACTGTGAACATGATACTTAAAGAAATATAGCAAGGTTATTATTTGAGAGGGTTTAATTCTACCGATAATCAAGAATTGAAATATTATGATTAATTAGACTACTAAATCCCCCATGCATCTTGTAGCTTATAGGCTGCTTCTAAAGATGATATTTTCAAATAGCGCATAAAAGCTTTTTCTGTTTTATGTCCAGATATTTTCATTATTAACTGTACATCAATACCCTCTAGATAAGTATTAGTACAAAAGGATCTTCGGCAAGTATGAGAGCTTATAAGCTCATACTTCTTATACATTTTAACTTCTTTATTAACCCCTTTTTTATATTCCAATTCAACCATAGAATTAATTTCAGCTTGTTTTCCTAATTGCTTGATTCGTTTGTTAAAAATTAAACTATTCACTTGAGGAGCATAAAAATTGTATCTAGCTAATGCTTTTAATGCTGGTCTCCTTATAGGGATTACGACTTTTCCAGATGTTTTCTTTTGTCTTAGGCTAAGAAGTCCATTTGTAATATATTCAGGCTTAATACGTGAAATATCAGAAAATCTTAAGCCTGTATAACAGCCTATTATAAAAAAATCCCTTACAATTTCTAATTCTTTGTCATTGCAAATTCTTAAATCCGATATGATTTGAATTTCTTTTTCGTTTAAATAAATATGATCTACTTCTTCTTGTATAGCTACAAAACCAGATAAATCAATTTTTTTTATTCTATTTGTCCGTATTGAATGATTTAAAAAAGCCTTTAAATTTTTCACTGACTTACCTATACTATTATTTTTTAGACCTAATTCACCATTTTTCTTTTCATAGTGATAAGCTAAAAAATCACACCACTTTTGATAAAAAGCGTAATTTATTCTATCGAAGTCAAGTATAGTATTGTCGAAACTTTCATAACATAGTAAATGCTTTTTTAAGGTTTTATAGTCTTTGATAACATCTGGAACAACACTGTTTTTCTTATTTTCAATAAAATAATCTAATTCTTCAAAAAAAGTTAATTGTTCATGATCGAATTCCGTAAGATCTTCTGATGTAAAATGATATTTGAATTTAGTGCAGGTAAGAGGCTTCTTATTTTCCTTATAATAATTTACAATTTTCTGAGCTAATCTATTTTGTCTCTCAAATTCAATATAACTATCTTTTATTTCAGAAGTGTTTTTTAAAGCTTTTTTTGAATCACTCCAATGACGAAGTGCTATTTTAATTCCAGTATCTATTTGAATACGTTTATCTCTACTTTCATAATATCTTATTTTTAAAGGAATTTTAGCTCCTTTCTTCTTGGAATTTTTATTAATATTAAATGTGAAATTGTACATAGATAGAATTTTTTACGTGCGGCAATCGTGCGGCAAATTTAAAATAAATAACTTAAATTATGGTAAAATAACAAATTAAATAACTGATAAACGCCCTTAAAATGGCTGTTTATGTGTGTTATTGTAAAATAATATTTAAACAAAAAAGTCTCGTCCAGACCGCAATATAAAAAAGCTTCAATTGTTAAATTGAGGCTTTTTTTACGAAGTTGTGTTGTGTGTCAAGTTAAGCTTGGCATAAGGTTTAAGTAGGTTAAACCGGTGAAGAGCTTTTCCTGTAAGAAGGAGAGGCTTTTTTTGTTTGTGCGGCAAGTGTAGATTCCTTATTCCATTACAGCGCTATTATTATCTTTACCTTTGCTCTTTCCCAATGAAAAGTAAATCACTTTATGCGTCTTCAAAATGCTTGCCAAAATAATTTAAAAAATATATCCTTAAGCTTACCCGAAAATCAACTTATTGTGATTACCGGATTATCTGGATCTGGAAAATCATCATTGGCAATGGATGTAATTGCAAATGAAGGTTATCGTTATTTTTTGGAAAGTTTACCGGCGTATCATCAGCAAAATAGTATTGCGATTCCAACTGCCGAAGTAGATCATATTTCAGGATTACCCCCTGTCGTTAAGGTAGAACAATCCAAACGCTTTCAGTCTATAAAAGCCACGTTTGGAACCTTATCAGAACTAACCTCAGTTTTTCGCATTTTATTCGCTCGTTACTCAGGAAAAGAAAAAATGAGCAAATCTTTATTTTCCTTCAATCATCCTAAAGGCGCTTGCGAGCAATGTCGCGGAATCGGAGAAGAAGAATATATCGATTTAGAAAAACTCATCGGTAATGAAGATAAAACGCTTCGTGAAGGCGTTATTGTAACAACCTTACCGAAAGGGTATATTGTCTATTCGCAGGTCACCGTAGAAGAATTAAATAAAGTTTGCAAAGCACACGGGTTTAGTATAGATGTTCCATGGAAAGAATTAAACGAAGAACAAAAAAATGTAATTCTATATGGAAGTAAACGCGTTCAAGTCTTTTATGGAAAACACAGTATAGAATCTCGCTTGCGTTGGCAAGGCTTAAAAGCAAAACCTAGGGAAGAAGGATATTATAAAGGAATTATGCCAATTATGGAAAATATCCTGCGGCTCGACAGAAATAAAAGTATTTTACGCTTTGTAAGTTCTCGAACCTGTAAAAAATGTAACGGAGCCAGAATTAAAGCTGAACATTTAGATTTTACATGGAAAGGATTGAAATTTCAAGAATGGATGGAACTTTCGCTAGCTAAGCTCTACCACCGACTAAAAAACCTGAATCTTACCGAAGGTGAAGCAGTTTTAGTTGATAAAATTTGCACCCAACTGTTTGATTTAATTAAGTTAGGAATGGAACATTACCAATTAAGTACCCCAAGTGGCAATATTTCTTCAGGTGATGCGCAGCGTATTAAACTCATTAAGCAAGTCAATAGTAGTTTACAAGGAATTTTATATGTATTTGACGAACCTTCCATTGGTTTATCAACCAATTATCAAAAGCATTTGCTCCATATTTTAAGACGGTTGATTAAGCGTGGAAATACGGTGATGGTAGTAGAACATGATTTAGACTTTATTCGATCAGCTGATTGGATTGTAGAGTTAGGTCCGGGAGCCGGAATAGAAGGCGGAGAACTGCTTTTTAATGGAAAAGTAGCAGAATTTTTAACTACTCAAGATCTAAAAACACCTACTCGAATCGCTTTGAAGGAGGAAGAGTCTATTTCTGAAAAAAAAGCTACTTCCCGAAAGTCAGATCAGTTTCAATTTAAAGTTCAGGGTTTAAGTGTGGTAAGTAAAAAAACGGATGCCGCCATTAAAGAACTCCAACGTTTTAAAGATCAAAATGATTTTCAATTACATTACGTAAATGATCAACCCATTGGGAAAACCCCGCGAAGTAACCCTGCAACTTATACGGGTTTGGCTGATAAAATACGGGATTTATTAGCAAAAACGCCAGATGCGAAAACTGCAAAACTTACAAAAAGTGCTTTTTCATTTAATAATAAAAGCGGAAGATGTCCGCGTTGTGAAGGTGCAGGTGTAATTACATTGTCGATGAGTATGATGGGAACAATTAATCAAACTTGTCCGCATTGTCAGGGAAAGCGTTTTCAGAAGGACGTTTTAAAAGTAACGTGGAACAAAAAAAATATTGCTGAAATTTATGAGCTAAGTATTTCTGAAGCTTATTTATTCTTTTCTGAAGAGAAAAAATTAGCAGTAATTTTATCCTTAATGCAACAATTAGGTTTAGGGTATCTTAAACTTGGTCAAGCTTCCAATACCTTATCGGGTGGCGAAGCACAACGCATTAAACTTACCAAGCATTTTACAAAATCTGATAAAAAAACGGTTTTAATTTTAGAGGAACCGAGTATTGGCTTGCATCAACAAAATGTAAAGCAATTATTAACAGCTTTACATCAATTAAAAACAAAAACCGCAGCAATTATTTGTTTTGAAAATCACAAATTATTTCAAAACGAATCCGATGTTTGGATTGATAATATTGCAGAGAAAAAAAATGCCACCCCCGAACTCCCTGAAGCGCAAAGCCAAGATGTAATTACTGTTAGTGGCGCACGAACACATTCTTTAAAGAATTTAGATGTAGAGTTTCTTAAACAAAGATTAACGGTAGTTACAGGCATTTCCGGTTCTGGGAAATCGTCTTTGGTAATCGATACTTTGCACGGCTTTGGGTTGCAAGAAATGACCAAGCAATTTTCAAGTTACCAGCAATCGCGCGTAGGGGTAAATTTTCAATTAGAAGTAGAACATATTGAAGGACTTACACCAAGTATTTGCGTTAGTCGAAAAAAAAAGAATTTTACCTTTCGTTCAGATATTGCTAAGCAGACTGATATTGATAAAAGCTTGCGGTTTGCCTTTTCAAGAAAAGCACAATTCGAAGGAAAAGATTGGACGGCAAGTCATTTTTCTAATCAGCACGAATTAGGAAAATGTATAATTTGTGATGGTTTGGGAGAAGAACAATTGCCAGATCCTAAAAAACTGGTGCTAAATGAAGATAAAAGTATAGCAGAAGGACTTTTTACGCATAATAAAGCCTTGGCATATTATGGAAATCCCGATAGTCAGTATATAGCTATTTTAAAAGAAGTCGGAAAACAGTATAATTTTAATTTGAAAACTACTTTTCAGGAGTTAACACAAGCGCAAAAAGAAATTATTTTCAACGGAATTAAAGATAAAACTTGGGAAACAGTTTGGGAGTTTAAAACCAAAACAAGAACCGGCACGCAAGCGCTAAAAATGGAATGGAAAGGTCTCTTTTCTTATCTGCGTGAAGAATACCTAAAAACGCGAAAAAATAAACATATTAAAGCTTTGCAAGCCTTGCTTTCTTCACAAATCTGTAGCCATTGTAAAGGAAGCGGATTACAACCAGAACGTTTACAGATCCATATCGGTGGAAAATCTATTCACGATTTAAAAGAGATGAATTTTAAAAGTTTTGCTGAATTTTTAAAGAAAGCTTCAACCTTAGCAAAAGTTGATCAAGAGTTGTTGAATAGAATTGAAGCTCATTTAAAAACCACGCTTCAACGTGCGGAGCAATTGCATATCGATTACTTACCATTAAATCGAAAATCGATAACCTTAAGTGGTGGCGAACAACAACGAGTAGACTTAATAAAACAACTCAATAGTCCGCTGCAAGGTGTAACGTATTTGTTAGATGAACCTTCTGCCGGATTATCACAAGATAATATTCCTGATTTAATTCAGCTTTTAAACGAATTGGTTGCCAAAGGAAATACGGTAATTGTGATCGAACATCATAAAGATATTATGCTAGCCGCCGATAAATTAGTAGAAATCGGACCAAAAGCCGGAAAGTTAGGAGGTGAATTAATTTTTCAAGGCAACCCAAAGGATTATTTGAAAACAAACTATTGTCATCCGTTTTTGAAAAGAGGAGCTAAAGAGCTAAAATTAAAATCTGGCAAAAAGCACATTAAGCTTCAGAAAATCGCTAAGCATAGTTTGGTGAAAAATAGCTTGAAAATTCCGGTAGGAGGAATTACTGCCATTACCGGGAAATCAGGAGTTGGGAAAACAACCTTGGTGAAAGATATTTTAATGCCCAGTATTGAAAGGGGAATTCCAGTAAATTGTAAAGAAATTGAATTTGCTTCAATTTATGAAGGAGTCGATTATTTTGAACCACAAAAGTTGCGCGTTCATAACAATACGTTATTAGTTGCTTATTTGGATTTACTGAAAGTAGTAACCAAAATTTTTACAAATAAAACAAATAAACCTGCGCGCTATTTTTCTTATAAAACAAAGGGAAGTCAATGCCCAAACTGTAAAGGAAAAGGTTTTGTAGAAACCAGTTTAGATGTGGCGGCAAATTCCGTTGAGGTTTGTGAGGTTTGTCAAGGAACACGCTATCAACAAGAAGTGTTAAGTTATAAAGTAGAAGAAAGAAACATCGCAGAAGTACTTGCCTTTAGTGTTTCAGAATTAGGAGATTGGTTGCAAAATTTTACCCTAAAATCTTCCATAGAAAATTTTCTTCAGCAGTTAGCGGAAATTGGCTTAGGAAATTTAGGCTTAGATCAACCGGTAACTTCGCTTTCTTCAGGAGAAAAACAACGTTTATTATTGTTGAATTGGCTTCAGAAAACACGAGAAAATCAACTCTACATTTTAGATGAACCAAGCACAGGATTACATTATGCCGATATTGATTTGTTACTAAATATTCTTCAGAAAATCAGTAAAAAAAATGATGTTTTAGTAATTGATCATAATCTTTATTTATTGGAAGAAATAGGAGTCGGGATGGTGTTAAAGTAAATAGTTCTCAACGTATTATCCGTTACAAAAACTATCTGTAAATTTTATCTAACCTCCTAAACTCCTGAGAAAAAAGTGTAACAAAATTAACCGCCTACCAATTTCCCGCCGTTAATGTGCAATACTTGTCCGGTCATATAACTGCTATCTTCCGAAGCGAGAAAAACATAAGCTGGTCCTAATTCTGAAGGTTGACCAGGTCTTTTCATGGGTGTATCTTTTCCGAAGTCTTCAACAGAATCAAAACTAGAAGGAATAAGTGGCGTCCAAATTGGTCCTGGAGCAACGGCATTTACACGAATACCTTTTTCAATCAGAATTTGCGATAATGTTCTGGTAAACGAGATGATTGCTCCTTTTGTGCTGGAATAATCTAATAAAAGTTTATTTCCGAGATAAGCAGTAACCGATCCTGTATTTATAATAACATCATTTTCTTTTAAATGAGGAATGGCTTCTTGCACAAGATAAAACATAGAATAAATATTGGTTTTAAATGTTTTTTCGAGTTGCCCTTCAGAAATATCTTCAACCTTATCTTGTGGAAATTGCATTGCTGCATTATTCACCACAATATTTAAACCGCCAAAATGATCTACCGTGGCGTCAATAATATGTTTACATTTTTTCTTTTCTGTAATATCAAACTTCAACAAAAGACATTCGCTATTTTCCTTTTCAATTAAATCTTTTGTAATCTGCGCATCTTTATCTTCGTCTAAATAAACAATAGCGACGTTAGCGCCTTCTTTAGCAAAATGAACCGCAACACTTCTTCCTATTCCGCTATCGCCACCAGTGATAAGCGCTACCTTTCCTTTTAGTTTTCCACTTCCTTTGTAATTTTTTCTAATATACTCAGGTTTAGGATGCATTTTTTCTTCGTTACCGGGCTGAGAATCTTGATGTTGTTCTGGAATATTTTTTTCTTTTTTCATAGCAATATTTTTTATTTCTAAGATAAAAATGCACTACTTATTTAAGTGATAATAAGAAGTTAAAAAGTGATTCAATTCAAACTTTTTTTAACGCAATCGAAAATTTTACAGTCTTCAATTTTAATATTATATATTTTTTAACATTAATAGTGTGATTGCGTTAATCATACTTGTTAATCCGGCAGGGTTACTAATGGAAAAGAAAGAGCTTTACAAAAAAAAGCTATGCATAATTCTGAGGTAAAAGAAAAGTATAACGAATTTATTCTGAAGAAAAACCATCCGTGCATTATGGCGCAAACTGTTTTTAAGATGGATAAAGCAGTTTTAAAAGAATATAAATCTTTAGGAAGCGCGGTTACAGCCGAAGTTCTCTTAAAAGATTTGCAGAAATATATTGCTGAATACGATTACGATTCGAACGATTTTTACAGTTTTATCGCCACATTTCCATTAGAGAAGAAACTCACCGAAAAACAATTTGAAACCAAATTATGGCAACAATTACAACTAATTGCAACTATTGATACCGAAGCTTGGGATCCCGCTGTTAGCCCAAATCCAGAAGATAACAACTTTAGTTTCAGTATTCATGGAAGTGCTTTTTATATTGTAGGTTTACACCCAAATAGCAGTCGAATGGCGCGTAAAAGTCCGTATGCAACGTTAGTTTTTAACTTACATTGGCAATTTGAAAAATTACGCGAAATGGGCGTTTATGATAAAGTAAAAGAAAAAATAAGAGAACGGGACGAAGAATTGCAAGGTTCAATTAACCCGATGTTAGAAGATTTTGGTGCTAAAAGTGAAGCAAATCAATATAGCGGAAGAAAAGTTGGAGAGAATTGGAAATGTCCATTTCATTAAAAAATTACAGATGAATAAAATACATAAAATTGAAATTCAAAGTGGTGCAGCTTTTAAGCTGAAAAAAGGCGATATCTTAAAAGTAATTGATCCGGAAGGAGAACAAGTTAGCGATATGGTTTTGTTTAACGCAAAAGATTTAAGAGAGAAAATATCTTCCGGCAAAACCCTCGATTTTGAAGAAAATTTGCTCATTTCCAAAGGAAATTTTTTGTGGAGTAATAGAAGCCAAAAAATGATGAAAATCTTAGAAGATACCAACGGCAGAAACGATTTTTTGCTGGCGCCTTGTAGTCCCGAAACTTTCCAGATTATGTACGATAACCAAAATTATCACCCAAGTTGTTTTGAAAATCTTATCCGAAATCTGAGTCCTTTTGGAATTCAACCCGACGATATTCCTACGGCGTTTAATATTTTTATGAACGTTCAATTTTTTGAAAATGGAAAATTGAGTGTAGAAGCGCCAACCAGTAAAGCTGGTGATTATGTTAGTTTTCAAGCGCAAATGGATTTGGTAGTTGGTTTAACCGCTTGTTCTGCTGAAGATAGTAATAACGGAAGTTTTAAGCCCATTCATTATAGTATTTCACCTTCAGAAAAATAAATTCTAAAAGCATATTTTTCTTTGTAGCATTAAGTATTTAATAGTTTAAAAAGTAAACCTTAACTTTTTATAAGGAATTAAGGAATGAGTTTCTATGTAATTTTAGGCTAATAAAATACTTGTAAATATGGAGGTTTTTAACATTAAAGGAATTTTTGTAAAAGATATTTTAAATGAATTAGCAGCACAATTTAAAACTTCTTTAACCGAAAATCTTTTTGAATATAAATTAGAACTTCCAAAATCGTTAGGCGAAGGATTTATACAGGGAATAAATTTTCCGAATGGTGTGGGTTTACTTCAATTTAAAGGAAAATTCAATAAGCAAATCGTTTTTAATTTTACAAGCAAAAAAGTACATCCGTTAAAGTTCTTTTATTGTTTAGAAGGAAGTCTCATTCACTCTATAAAACCAGATGGTGAGCGCAGAAAAATTCAGCAATACCAAAGCGCGATTATTTCTTCGTATTATCATTTCGGTCATATTTATAAATTTCCGATAGATGAATATTTTAATTTTCAAGTGGTAGAAATCGACCGGAAAGCTTTTCGAGAACACATTAATTATAAATTAGAAGATATTCCGTATTATTTTTATAAACTTTTCGCCGATGTTGAAGGCGTGCGAGAAGTTTTTTATGAAAGCAATTACACCTTGCATTTGGCGCAAGTGATTAAAGAAATTGAAGAGTTTGATAAAGATAATTTAGTTCGCGTCAATTTTTTAGGCGCAAAAGCGTTAGAAGCACTTTCATTAATGCTCACGCAATATGAAGACGATTTAAAAGAAAATAATCAGCAACGTATTCTTCGAAAAAGTGAGTTTGAAATTGTAAATGATGTAGAGAATTACATCGATCAGCATTTAATGAACCGAAACGATTGATGAAATTTCTAAAAAATTCGGTTTAAGCAAACAAAAATTACAGCAAGGTTTTCAGCTAAAACATCAGCACACCATTAATGAATATATTAAAAGCAAACGTTTAGAACTTGCTTTAAAATTGCTGGATGAGGGTGAAAAAAATATCAGTGAAATCGTCTATGAAATCGGTTTATCCAGCCGCAGTTATTTTTCAAAAATATTTAAAGAAAAATACAAAATCGCTCCCAGCACGTATTTAAGTTCTAAGTAGTTTAAGCTTCTTCCGGTTCTTCATTATGAAGTAGCGGATGATCTTCTTTATTCAAGCCAACAATAGAAATTAGCGTAGTAATGGTATAATAAAGCATAATAATTACCGCTACAATCGCACCGCAAACAATACTCGAAATCGAAGACCAAACATAATAAAGATAGCTATAATAACTGGTGTTAATACTTTCAGCTTCCGTAAGCGGATTGTTCATCAGCAAAAACGTAATCACACTTACAATAAAAACCGTAGCGTCTAACTTTGCTATTTTTAGAATTCGAATATAGTATGTCTTTTTTAACGTAGATTTTGAACCGTGACTAATATTTGTAATCGTAAGCAATAGCGTTAAAATAGTTGCCGAAGCAAGTACTACCGTATTAAAAAAAGTATTCAATCGTGGGAGCGAAGAAATAATTAAATCTTTCGCTTCTAAACCAGAAATGTGTCCCATTAAAATCATTCCTGTAGAAGTAATAACGGTAGCGACAATTCCACCAATTAAAGAGTTTCTACTGAATTTATCCATCTTTTTGCTCACAAATGACTTCATAATTCTTGACTAAGTTTAACCGAATGAAAAAAAATATGAACACAAATGAAAAAACAAGGCATTATTTTTTCACATCTTTTAATAAAAAATCATTTACTTTTTTACTGTTATCTGCGGTGTGAAGTACAGAAATATCGCCGGTCGTTTCAAAAATAACCGCTTTAATTTCGCTTAATTCAATCACGTTCGCTTCTCTTAATTTTGCGCGTAAATCAGATTCTGCTACGCGTGCTTTTCGTAGATTATCATCTAATATTTTTTCGCCGTCCATCAGTAGTAAAGGGTTGTTGTCCACAACGGATTGTACAATTTTAAAACGTCGCAATATGGCAATGAGCATTTGTAAAATATACAACATCGCCAAGCCTAAAAGTCCTTCGGTTAGATTAATGGTTGAAGATAGAATCACGCTGGCAAAAAGGGAGCCAATTGCAACAGTCATCGCAAAGTCGAAACTAGACATTTTCGAAAAACTTCGTTTTCCGGCTATTTTGGTGAATAGAATAATACCGAAATAAATGCCTACCGAACAGAAAATAATAAATAAAAATGTTTCGTTTGAAATAGAAAATAATTTTTGAATCATGGTAATTAGTTTTAAGGTTGAAAAATAGTAGTGGTTTTAGTTGAAAAAGATCTTGAAATTGTTAAGGTTGAAAAATTTTAAGAAAAGCAACGCAACTTAAACCAAATAAAATATGCGCAACTATAAGCTGAATGTAAAATTTTGAAAACTGAATTTCGGGAGGGTTCGGGTGAACAGAAAATGCAATACGCCATCCTAAAACACCGAGTAAGCCAGCAAAAAATCCTAATACAATTCCGCTTAACCACGAAATAGAAATATATTTCCAGATTAAGAAAAATAAAGCTGTGAAAATAAAACCGATTAAAAAATGTAATAACCATCCTAAAATATGATGTTTCCCAATAGCAGTCGAAAAATTCGGAAGTCGATTAATCAATATATTAATTAATTGCGGTTCTTTAAACTTTTCATTTTTTACTTCAGAATAAAAATAGCTAAAAAACGTCATTACGATTGTCGCTGTAATGCTCGAAAAAAATAACATCATTGTCGATAGATTTTTAGATTTAAAAATTAGCTTTATCTTCCGTAAAAAAAGGAAATGTATAAACCTTTAAGATACCGAAAAACCGATAAAAACTATCAAAAAGATTTTATAAAAAATCATCCTTTTGCCACCTTAATCGTGAAAGAAAAAGAGTTTTTAGCCACGCATATTCCGGTGTTAATTTCAGCAGATTCAGAAGAATTATTGCTTTACGGTCATATTGCAAATCATAATGAAATGTTGAAATTTATGAAAAACGGCACCGAAGTATTTTTAATATTTCAAGGTTCTCAGGGTTATGTTTCATCTTCTTGGTATGAAGAAAAAGATATTAGCACGTGGGATTATTCTGCCGTTCATTTGCACGCGACGGTTAAAATTCAAACTTCAGAAGAATTGGAACTTTCCTTGCGAAATCTTATTCAACATTTTGAAAAGGACATGGAAAAGCCACTTTTGTATGATGATATTCCAAAGGAAACTATCAGGAAAAATTTTCAGGATATTACCGGTTTTTGGCTGAAACCTACTAAAATTGAAGCCATCGCGAAATACCACCAAAATTTTTCATCAACAGATATTCAAAATGTGACTGAAAAACTGAAAAATTCTAATGAAGATCTGGCATCAGCTATTCAGAAAGAAAATTCAAAAAAATAATTATTCTGAACTTTCCTTTTTATCAATGGGTTCATTCTGAAATAATTGCCCGATTATTTTTAACTTCGGAATATGTAACATTATAGTAGTGAAAATCGCCGTTAGCGGAACAGCTAGAATCATTCCTGAAATTCCCCAAATTGAACCCCAAAAAATCACCATTAAAATTACTAAAAACGGATGCAGATTTACACGTTCGCCAATTACATAAGGCTGCAACACATAACTTTCCAAAAATTGAGAAACGGTGAAGGTAATAATTACGCCAATAAGCACACCAATTTCGCCGGAAACCAAATAACCGAAAATAAACGCGAGTCCAAACCCGACCATATTTCCGACATACGGAATTAACGTGAGTAAAGCCGCGATAATACTAATTAATATAAAATTCTCTACGCCCGAAATTCCTAAACCTATACTGTAAGAAATGGTGAGTGCGCCCATTAATAATAATTTCCCGACCAAATATTGAGAAACAACCTCGGTAAGTTGCCCTGAAGTCTTTTCAATTTCATTTTTATGTTTTTTGGGAAATAGTTTTATCAGAAATTTTAAAAACCGCTGTCTGTATCTAAGGATAAAAAAAACGTAAATGAAAACTAAAAAATAATTCGCTAAAAATGAACTTGTTCCCGATAAAAAAACCAAAGCCTTACTTCCCGGTTTACTAATTTTAGAACCTAATTTATCTATACTTTGACTCTCAATATCTTCTGAAGAAACCGGCGTATTCTGAACTATAAAATTTTTAAGGTTTTCAATTTTTGGAGTCATATTCTCTTTAATGGAAGGCCACTCTTTTACAAACCCTTGAATTTGATAAAAAACAATAAATAGCACTCCCAGCGATAAAATAAATAAGATAAGTGATGAAAGTAAACAGGCTAAAGGTTTTGGAATACCTTTTTCAATTTTTTTACAAAGCGGATAAATCACTAAACTCAGCACTACCGCAATTACAAGGGGAGCTAAAAATGCTTGCGCTTTTACCAGTCCCAGAATTAGAAAGTAAGTTCCTAAAATAAGAGCAGCAGCGATAAAAATATTCCGATAAAGCAGTTTGTTTTCCATAGTATAGTGATGTTTTTAGTATAAAAAACAGAAGCTATGAAAACCATAGCTTCTGTTTAAAGGTATCAAAGAAATTGTTTAAGCAGGAATTTTTTTCGCTTTTTCTTCGCGTTCCCAATTTCTATGTTTCGCAATTCCGGCAATAAATTTATTAGGTTCTTTATTAATAAAAACGGTTTTGTCGTCTTTAAATTCTTTACCGTAAGTGGCATTTAATAATTTCTCACCTTCGTCATTTACTGCGATTGCTTTACAATGTTTTAAAGCTTCGTTAATGAATTTTTTGGCTTTCGCTTCTTCTAAAAGTGCTTTTATACTTTTTTCACCTCCTGGCACAAAAATAGCATCAAACAAAACACTTTCAGTAGTAAGAATAGCCGCATCGACTTTGTGCTCTTTATCTTTATCACACTTCACGGTTCCACCATGCGTTGCCACTAATTGTGGAACAGCTCCTTTTTCTTCGAGTGCTTTTTTCATTTTGGTCATCCCTTCGCCGTCAAATCCATCGCCTACAAGAATCGCTATTTTTCGACTCACGATACTATCGCTTTTTAAGTAAGTCTGACTTAAAGCTTCCGATTTTTCTAAATAGTTTTTCTTTTTTCCCGGTTGGTGTTTTTTCACATCGGCATCGGCTCCAATAGCTTGATTCACCGGTTCTTCTATTTCCGAAGGAATTTCCATTCCTAATCCTTGAGCTACTTTTTTAGCCAATTCTTTATCAATTTGAGAAATAACGTAGAGCATTCTTTTTTGAATATGCTCATAAGTACATTTTCCAAGTTCAAAAGTATAGGCATTTGCAACGTGATTTTTTTCCCACTCTTCTAAACTGCGGTAAAATAAAGCCGGTTGGCTATAGTGATCGCTGAAACTTTCACTGCGTTCGCGAATTTTCTTCGCATCGATTCGTTCTTCATATGAAGTAAAACCGCCTTCAGCCATTTTCGCTAAATGCGGACAACCACCACCAATTGAATTTGGGAAATAAGCTGTTTTTCCTTTGTTAATCGTCATACGCATATGCGCATCACGTTGGTTATTATGCACTTCATTAACCGGACGATTAATAGGAATTTCAGCAAAATTAGGACTTCCTAAACGCGATAGTTGCGTATCGGTGTAAGAAAATAAACGTCCTTGTAATAATGGATCATTGGTGAAATCTAAACCGGGCACTAAATGTCCGGGATGAAAAGCGACTTGCTCCGTTTCTGCAAAGAAATTATCGGGATTTCTATTCAAGGTCATTTTTCCTACGCGTTGCACCGGAACCATTTCCTCCGGAATTAATTTTGTAGGATCAAGCAAATCAAAATCGAATTTGTGCTCATCTTCTTCTGGTACAATTTGAAAACCTAATTCCCATTCAGGATAGTGGCCGGCTTCAATAGCATCCCATAAATCACGTCGATGAAAATCAGCATCGGCTCCATGAATTTTCACAGCTTCATCCCACGTTACGGAATGAACCCCTAATAAAGGTTTCCAATGGAATTTTACAAAATGCGATTTTCCTTCTTTGTTAATTAATCGAAAGGTGTGAATTCCAAACCCTTCCATCATTCTTAAACTTCTAGGAATCGCCCGGTCGCTCATCGCCCAAATATGGTTGTGCAAGGTTTCAGTAGTATGCGAAACGAAATCGTAAAATGTATCGTGTGCAGAAGCTGCCTGCGGAATATCGCGATCGGGTTCCGGTTTTACAGCGTGAATTAGATCGGGAAATTTCATGGCATCTTGAATGAAGAAAATCGGCATGTTGTTTCCTACCAAATCGAAAATTCCTTCTTCCGTATAAAATTTTGTGGAAAAACCTCTTACATCACGTGCTAAATCGGCTGAACCTTTATTTCCGGCTACCGTGGAAAAACGTACGAAAACCGGTGTTTTTCGTTTGGTATCGGTAAAAATTCCGGCTTTGGTATATTTTTCTTGACTTTTGTATAATTCAAAATAACCGTGCGCTCCGCTTCCTCGTGCGTGAACAATTCTTTCCGGAATGCGTTCGTGATCAAAATGGGTTATTTTTTCGCGAAGTATAAAATCTTCTAATAAAGTTCCGCCACGTTCTCCGGCTTTCAGCGAATTATTGGTATCGTTTACCTTTACGCCTTGGTTGGTGGTCATGGTTTTATCTTTTCCTTCTTCTCTAAAATTTTCAAGATTTTCATCTTTAGAAGAGGAAAGATTCTTGTTTGTTTTTTTTGAATCCTTCATAGTTTAGTAGTTTTTGAGTTGTAGGTTAACAACGATACAATGTATGTAAAGGGTTGCTAAAACTATCCCAACAAAAAGTTTGAAATAAGTTAAAGTATAGCCTAGAAAATAATTTTTCTTTGCCTTATGTCGATGAAATGCTCTTTTTCAATAAATTATGAAGGAATATTGATTTCTTATTTGAAGAGTAAAAAGATGGTACTAAAAAGTAATCGGGAATCGTTGAAACTTCTATTACCGACACTTCAGAAATTTTTCATATTATATTAAAATAACGTAACAGATTTTCATCAAAATCTGTTACGTTGTAATAAATAAGTTAGTTTGAAATTTATACAGCTTCAGCTTTTTCTTTAATTTTTTTCACTGTTTCTGTGGCTTCCTCAATATTGTCGCAACATAGCACAATTAAAGCTTCATCAGGAGCATTTTTAATAGCGGTAGTTAAAGCTTCTTTTTCATTAGCGATCGTTTTTATTTGTTTATCTTTTGAAATTTCGTGAATTCCTTGTTCTACCCAATCGATTAACTGTTCTGCTTTTGCTCCGCGTAAATCGCTATCAAAACGAATAATAATTTCATCAAAAATTTCAGCCGCAATTTTCCCTATTTCTTTGTTATCTTCCTCACGTCTATCGCCAATTCCTGCTATAATTCCTATTTTGTAAGAGATTTCTAAAGCATCTACGAATTTTTGTAAACCACGCATTCCTGCTCGGTTATGAGCGTAATCTAACAGGATTTTTTTCCGTTGAATTTGATATAAATTTAACCGCCCCGGGGTTTGTGTTGGAGAAGGAATAAAGGTTTCTAAACCTGCTTTAATATCTTGAATATCAAAATTCTGAACACTCGCCGCGATTACCGCAGGCAACACATTTTGAATCATGAATTCGGCTTTTCCTCCAAAAGTAAGTGGAATGGCATCGGCTTTCATAATTCTCATTTTTCGTGTAGCTCGATAAAGCGTGATATACCCTTCTTCATAAACAGCAGTTACACCGCCGGCTTCTTGCAATTCCAATATTTTAGGATTGTCTTTTTTCATCGAGAATAAAGCTAAATTACTGGAAATATTTTTTCGCATGCTATACACATTTTCATCATCGGCATTTAAAATCGCATAACCTGAGGGTGAAACCGTTTCGGGAATCACACTTTTTAGGCGTGTAAGTTGTGCTAGGTTATGAATTCCTTTCAATCCTAAATGATCTTCAGTAACGTTGGTGACAATTCCTACGTCACAAGCTGGAAAACCTAAACCGGAACGTAATAATCCACCACGCGCACATTCCAATACCGCAATATTTACCGTTGGATCTTTTAAAATAAATTCTGCACTGGTAGGTCCGGTACAATCACCCTTCATTATTAATTGATTCTGAATATAAACTCCATCACTTGTGGTATAACCTACGCGACAACCGCTCATTTTTGCAATATGCGCAATAAGGCGGGTAGTAGTGGTTTTCCCGTTAGTCCCTGTGACAGCGATAATCGGAATTTTTCCGTTCATTCCTTTATGCGGAAAAAGTTTATCAATAACCGGTGCGGCTACATTTCTTGCTTTTCCTTCGGTAGGTGCTAAATGCATTCTAAATCCAGGTCCGGCATTCACTTCTAAAACTGCTCCTCCGGTTTGCTCTAGCGGTTGACTAATATTGGTTGCCATAACATCTAAACCGCAAATATCGAGATCAATGATTCTAGACACGCGTTCAGCCATCGTAATATTATCGGGATGAATAATATCGGTGACATCTTCAGCAGTTCCGCCGGTACTTAAATTTGCCGTATCTTTTAAGATGAGTTCTTCTCCCTTAGCTAAAATACTGGTAAGTGAATAGCCTTTTTCTTTTATTATTTTTTTGGTAAGGCTATCGACTGTGATAATGGTTAAAATATTTTCATGACCATAACCTCTTCTCGGATCTTTATTGACTTCGTCTATTAACTGTTGAATAGTTGATTTTCCATCTCCAATGACATGAGCGGGCGTTCTTTTAGCGGCTGCAACAAAATTGTGATTAATCACCAACAAACGATAATCCGAACCGGTAATTTGTTTTTCTAAAATGATGCTATACGAAACTTTTTTTGCGTGTTTAAAAGCGGGAATAGCCTCTTTAAAGGACATTATATTTACGGTAATTCCGCGGCCGTGATTTCCTCGTGCTGGTTTTATAACCAAAGGAAACCCAACATTTTTACAGCTTTGCTCCAATTCTTCTAAATCTTCAATTATTTCTCCTTTTGGAACCGGAACGCCACTTTGCTCTAATAAATATTTAGTTTCTTCTTTATCGCCGGCAATTTCTACTCCAATACAGCTAGTTTCGCTAGTTACGGTAGCTTGAATTCTTTTTTGATACGCACCATAACCCAATTGACATAACGAATTTTTATTAAGACGCATCCACGGAATTCCTCTATTTTCAGCTTCTGCTATAATAGAACCGGTGCTAGGTCCAAAACGTTCGCGCTCGCGAATTTCTCGCATTTTCTGAATGTCTTTTTCTAAATTATAGGTTTTTCCGTCAATAAGGGCTTGGCAAATAGTTGCGGCAGCTTTTGCAGCATATCTTCCCACGTGCTCTTCGGTATAGGAAAAAACAACAGAATACACACCTTCTTCACCATAGCCGCGCGTTCTTCCAAAACCGGTTTCCATTCCTGCTAAAGTTTGAATTTCCAAGGCGATATGTTCAATAATATGACCCATCCACGTTCCATCTTTTACACGTTCAAAAAATCCGCCTTCGTGGCCTTCAGAACAGGTGTGCGAATATAAACTTGGGAGTAATTTTTTTAGACGTTCATAAAAACCTGTCACTTTATGTGAAGGTTTTTCTTCCATCTCCTCTAAATCGAGCACCATTACAATAAGTTTATGACGTCTTATAGACCAATAATTGGGTCCGCGTAAGGTATTAATTGATCTAATTTTCATAGTTTTAAAAAAGAAATGATTAGTTTTTCTTTATCATAAAATTAAGCTTTAATTCCGGGGAATAATTTAATTTAGCAAACAAATAACATCTTGGTATGAATATAAAAGGAACGCTCGTTATAATTGGCGGAAATGAAGATAAAGGTCAAAGTATTGCTACGAGTGAGCAAGATCATTTAGAATTTATTGAAGACGGAATTTTGTCTCGAGTAGTAAAAGAAAGCGGCGGTGTTTCAGCTAAAATTGTAATTATTCCTACGGCTTCGCGCATTCCAGATCAAGTAGCCAAAAGTTATTTAAGCGCTTTTGAAAAATTAGGCTGTAAGAATGTAGAAGTAGCAGATATACGTTCTTTTGAAGATGCTGAAAAAAAGGAAAATATTCAACTTATAGAAGAAGCGGATTGCGTGATGTTTTCGGGCGGCGACCAATCACAAATCACCCGTAAGATTGGCGGAAGTAAAATTCACAATATTCTCCAGCGACGTTATCAGGACGATAATTTTGTAATTGCAGGAACTAGCGCGGGAGCAATGTGTATGTCAGAAAAAATGATTACCGGCGGAAACCCAAAAGAGTTCTTTAAAAAAGGAACGGTTAAAATTGGTGATGGAATGGGGTTTATTCCGAATTTAATAATTGATTCTCATTTTATTAGAAGAAAAAGATTTGGTCGTTTAGCTGAAGCGGTAGCACATTTTCCGCATTTAATAGGAATTGGCCTTGCAGAAGATACAGGTTTGGTTGTAAAAAAATGCAATTCGTTTGAAGTAATAGGTTCGGGAATGGTAATTTTATTTGATGGAAATTCATTAATTTTCAATAACGAATCGAAAACACCCCAAGGGGAAGCGATGACAGTAGCGAATTTAAAAACCCACGTGTTGGCCGATGGCTTTCATTTTAATATAGAAGAACGGAAAGTATATTTCAACTCTACACTAACCGTTTAATCCCGACACTGTCGACTCTAAAAATTTAAAATAGTTTTCTAATTCATACCTCGTATTTTTGCGAGGTTTTTTGTTAGTCCTTATAGATAGCAACACGTTCTTCACCATTTGAAGATTTGCAAGCTCTATACATTCCTTCAGTATTAAACGGCATGGAAATATTTCCGTGATGATCGATGGCAATTAAACCACCATCGCCACCAATTTCCAACAATCGTTTATGAATAACTTCGTGGGTTGCTTCTTCTAAACTCATCTTGCTGAACTCCATCAGACAAGAAACATCGTAAGCGACCACTTTCCGAATAAAATATTCTCCACTACCGGTACAACTTACCGCGCAGGTTTTGTTATTGGCGTAATTTCCTGCTCCGATAAGCGCGGTATCGCCAATTCTTCCATTTTTTTTGTTGGTCATTCCGCCGGTTGAGGTAGCAGCTGCCAAATTTCCAAAGCAATCTAACGCGACGGCTCCTACGGTTCCGACTTTGTCATTTACCGAAACATCATGGTCTAATTTAAAGGTATTTGT
This sequence comes from Mesonia maritima, assembly GCF_042433895.1. NCBI lineage: Bacteria > Pseudomonadati > Bacteroidota > Flavobacteriia > Flavobacteriales > Flavobacteriaceae > Mesonia > Mesonia maritima. The sequence continues at coordinate 970,680 of NZ_JBHLUA010000012.1, forward strand.
GTTTTTAATTTTTTGCCATTGTTGAAAACGGGATTCTTCATAAAAATACGCTTCATTTTCAAAAGGAAGTTGTTGTTCGCGAGCAAATTCCATAGCACCTTCGCCTGCCAAAAAAACATGCGCACTTTTTTCCATCACGTTTCGGGCGAGTTGAATAGGGTTTTTTACACCGGTAACTAAAGCGACTGCACCGGAGGTTAGTTTTTTCCCTTCCATTATAGAAGCTTCCATTTGGTGAATTCCATTGGCAGCGAAAACACTTCCTTTTCCCGCGTTGAATAGCGGAGAATCTTCCATAATCTTAACCGCATTTTCTACGGCATCTAAAGCTGTTCCGCCTTTTTCTAAAAGAGCATATGAAGTTTGAAGCGCGTGTTGTAAAGTTTCTTTATACGCTTTTTCTTTTGCAGTAGTCATTTCATCTTTTAAAAGCGTTCCGGCACCGCCGTGAATTGCGAGCGATAAATTTTTGTTCAAGATAGTGTGTGTGAAAATTGTTCCTCTAAAGATACTTCTTTGGCGGTTACGAGCGTTTTTTATTCATCATAAAAAATAAATAAAATGTAGCAATAATTTTTTAAGTTCTAACGCTATTTTTAACTTCGGCCTACTTTTCATGAATGTAACAAAATCAAGAAAAAACTTCGCGTTGGATGTGGAGGATAGCCTAGCACAGCGGTTGCTATCCGCAGGTCAAAGTTTTTTAGCAGCTTTTCAAATTCAGGAAAATAAGCCTAGATCTTTTTGTTACTTTTTCCAGCAATGGGAAAAAGTAAAAGAATGGTCTTTAGTAATTTTCACAATACTAATTGAGAAGTTGAAGTTAGATTTATTTAGTGTATCCGCCGAACATAGATTGAAATGCATTTTTTTTCAGCAATAAATCTTCTTCAAATCTTCAACCCTGTTCTCGATATATTTTTTTTCTATTCTATTTCTAAAGAAAAAGCACTCGAATTGAAAGCAGCTGCAATTTTGAATTACACTAGCTAAAAGCTAAGAGCAAATAACCCGGCCTGTCGAAAATATTGTGTGAAATTGGCGGTGAAATCGAAGATTCACGAACTCAATAATGAAATAAAAAAGTAGTGAGTAATGAAGCGTTAAATTTCAGACTGTTTGACCGTAGGGAGTTTCTGAAATTTAGCTTTCAAACAAACAATTTAGCTATAGTTTCGTAAGACTAGATTTTTTTGATTCGTTTTTTTATCAATGAAAAAAATGAATAATTAAATTTACGAAGTTCATATTCAAGTTTTTTCAGCTTGAATAAAAGGCTTCATTCTCGAACAAATTCTATATTTGCAATAAACGAAACATTTCATGATACAAATTCCTAGTGTAGATACCGATAAATTGAAAGACAAAACTATTTTAGTAACCGGTGGCGCCGGCTTTATCGGTTCTAATTTATGTGAATATTTAGTAGAAAACAATGCAACAGTACGTTGTTTAGATAATTTTGCGACGGGACATCGTGAAAATATTGAAAATCTTTTAGACAAAGAAAACTTCACATTAATAGAAGGTGATATTAGAGATTTAGAAACTTGTCAACAAGCTTGTAACGGGGTAGATTATATTTTACACGAAGCAGCCTTGGGATCGGTGCCGCGTTCCATTGAAGATCCGCTTACCAGTAATGAAGTCAACATAAACGGATTTTTAAATATGTTGGTAGCTGCGCGAGATCAGGAGGTAAAACGTTTTGTATATGCGGCAAGCTCTTCAACCTATGGTGACTCAGAAGCCTTGCCAAAAGAGGAAGATGTAATTGGGAAACCATTATCACCTTATGCGATTACTAAATATGTGAATGAATTGTATGCCGATAATTTTAAGCGTACCTATAATTTAGATACTATCGGGTTACGCTATTTTAATGTCTTTGGGAGAAAACAAGATCCCAATGGCGCTTACGCAGCGGTTATTCCTAAATTTGTAATGCAATTCATGAAATATGAAAGTCCGGTAATTAATGGGGATGGGACGTATTCAAGAGATTTTACCTACATCGATAATGTTATTCAAATGAATATGTTAGCAATTACGACCGGAAGTCAAGAAGCTTTAAATGAAGTTTACAATACTGCCGTGGGAGATAGAACTACGATTAAAGATATGGCTGAAAAACTTCGCGACTTCTTAAGTGAATTTGATGCTAAAATTGCTGATGTGGAAATTAAACACGGTCCTAATCGTCAAGGAGATATTCCGCACTCGTTAGCTTCAATTGCAAAAGCACAGCAAAAGATGCATTATAAACCAACCCATAAATTTGGGGAAGGTTTAAAAGAAGCGGTAAACTGGTATTGGGAGAATCTTTAATTGGTACCGCCAAAGGGTTTAATACCCCGAGGTAGTTTACTTATGTCGTTCTAGCTAAAAAAGAGTCAATGAAAACGCCAGATTTTAAATCAAAAAATATATTAATTACCGGTGGTGCGGGGTTTATTGGCTCGCATGTAGTTCGAAAATTTGTAAATGACTATCCGGACGCGCAGATCTATAATTTAGATGCACTTACGTATGCCGGAAATCTTGAGAATTTAAAAGGTATTGACCAAAAAGAAAACTATACTTTTTTAAAAGCGGATATCAACAATGCTGAAGAAATAAATAAATTATTTAAAAAGTTTGAATTCGATGCGGTTATACACCTAGCAGCCGAATCGCATGTAGATCGTTCCATTTCAGATCCGTTGGCATTTGCAAAGACAAATATTATCGGAACTTTAAATTTATTGGAAGCCGCAAAAAACCAATGGAAGAATAAACTAGAAGGAAAACTATTCTACCATATTAGTACCGATGAGGTGTATGGTAGTTTGGGAAACGACGGACTTTTTACGGAAAAAACAAGCTACGATCCGAATTCACCCTATTCTGCTTCCAAAGCTTCATCAGATCATTTTGTACGTGCCTATGGCGAAACCTATAATTTACCCTATGTGATTAGTAATTGCTCGAATAATTACGGACCCAATCAATTTCCGGAAAAGTTAATTCCGTTATTCATTAATAATGTCATCAACAAAAAAAACTTACCGGTTTATGGGGATGGGAATTACACCAGAGACTGGTTATATGTGATTGATCATGCAGCAGCAATTCAATTGATTTTTCAGAAAGGGAAACTTGGCGAAACTTATAATATTGGAGGTTTTAATGAATGGAAAAACATTGATTTAGTAAAACTGCTGTGTCAACAAATGGATGAAAAATTAGGAAGAGAAAAAGGAGAAAGTGAACAATTAATAACCTTTGTAAAAGACCGTCCGGGACACGATTTGCGCTATGCTATCGATGCCTCTAAAATTAATAATGAATTGGGTTGGAAACCGAGTGTAACTTTTGAAGAAGGCTTATCAAAAACAATCGACTGGTATTTAGAAAATAAAGAATGGATGAAAAACGTTACTAGTGGAGCATATCAACAATATTATGAGAAACAGTATAAATAGTAATAAGTTTAATAGTGTTAAAGGTTGAATCTAACATGATAAATTATCAGGGTTAAATTTTACTTTTTGAATTTAATTCTTTAAATTTTTGCTAACTGCTAACTGCTAACTGCTAACTGCTAACTGCTAACTGCTAACTGCTAACTAAATAATAACCTAACCTATGCAACTAGAAAAAACAGCTATAAACGATTGTTTTTTAATCACGCCAAAAGTTTTTACAGACGATCGCGGCTATTTTATGGAAAGCTTCAATACAAAGGCTTTTCAAAAAGCAACGAAGCTGAATGTTGATTTTGTTCAGGATAACGAATCTTTTTCTGCGTATGGCGTAATTAGAGGGTTGCACGCACAAAAAGGAGACTACGCGCAAGCAAAATTAGTTCGGGTAATAAAAGGCGAGGTGTTAGATGTGGTGATAGATTTTAGGAAAGATTCTCCTACTTACTTAAATCAGGTGATCGTAAAATTAAATGCTGAAGCGAAAAAACAATTATTTGTTCCGCGAGGTTGTTTACACGGCTTTTCAGTATTAAGTAAAACAGCTATATTTTTTTACAAATGCGATAATTTTTACAATCAATCTGCGGAGATTGGTTATCGGTATGACGATCCTTTTTTTAAAATCGATTGGCAAATTCCCAAATCAGAACAACTCATTTCCGTTAAAGATGCAAAGTTGCCGTTATGGAATCAATAAATAATTACCTCGGAGTATCTACATCTCGATTATCGAGTAAAAAAACAATTGTAGTCCTGGGAGCAAACGGGCAATTGGGGAGATGTCTTCAGGATAGAACTTTTCTTTTAGCTTCGTCAAATTACACCATCGTTTTCACAAACTCTGCTGAAGTTGATATTACAGATGAACAGCAGGTAAAAAGAATTTTTGAAAAATATCAACCCGCTTATTGCATAAATGCAGCAGCTTATACCGCTGTAGATAAGGCAGAAGAAGAAAAAGAAAAAGCTTTTGCTGTAAATGAAAGCGGAGCTAAAAACATGGCAACCTATTGTAAAAAATTCCATACAATTTGCATTCATATTTCAACCGATTTCGTTTTTAAAGGAAATACGTGTATACCGCTTACAGAAGATGAAGTACCAGCGCCGGTAAATTCCTATGGAGCTTCAAAATATGCAGGGGAAAAGGCAATTCAACAAATTTATCCCAAGCATATTATTCTTAGAACCAGTTGGCTATTTAGTGAGTATCGCTCCAATTTTTTAAAAACAATGAATCTTCTTGCTCGAGAAAAAAAAGTAACGAAAGTGGTAAGTGATCAAATAGGCACGCCTACCTATGCCGGAGATTTAGCAGAACTTATTTTTAAAATAATAGAAACTGAAAAATTCCCCTTCGGGATTTACCATTTCAGCAATGAAGGAGTAGCCTCGTGGTATGATTTTGCGTATGAAGTATTTAAATTTTATAAAACTGAAAAAAACCTTCAACCCATACCTTCAGAAGCATACCCAACGCCTGCGAAACGACCACATTTTACCGTTTTTAATAAGCGGAAAATAAAGCAGCAACTTCAATTTTCCATTGCTCATTGGAGAGAGAATATACCTCACGTACTAGAAATTTTAAGTAAAGCTAAAACTTAATCCAAATCCTCACCTCATCTTAAGGTAATTCTTACAATACGAAGATCATATATCGTATTAGAGATATGAGAAATACGGCCTATCGAAAATATTGTGTGAAATTGGCGGTGAAGAAAGCGTAAAATTTCAGACTGTCTGAGTGGAGCGAGTTTCTGAAATTTAGCTTTCGAGCAAACAATTTAGCAATAGTTTCGTAAGCCTAGATTTTTTTGGTTCGTTTTTTTATCAATGAAAAAAATGAATATCACTAGTTTTTAGACCAGAGGGAGAGGAATGCATTTTTACAGCAATGGAAATCCTTGATTCACGAATACTTAAACAACAATAAAAGGGTTGAGTAAAAGAAGAGAAGCAGCGAATAAGACACCTTCAAACTCTTCAATACCAAAAAACAAAGTTTAGGAGTTCCCCGGTCTATCGAAAATCGCTCGTAAAATTTGAAGAGCAGGCTACGTAAAATTTCAGACTGTTCGAGCAACGCGAGTTTCTGAAATTTAGCTTTCGAACAAACAATTTAGCAATAGTTTCGTAAGCCTAGATTTTTTTGGTTCGTTTTTTTATCAATGAAAAAAATGAATATCACTAGTTTTTAGACCAGAGGGAGACGAATGCATTTTTACAGCAATGGAAATCCTTGTCACGAATACTTAAACAACAATAAAAGGGTTGAGTAAAAGAAGAGAAGCAGCGTATAAGACACCTTCAAACTCTTCAGTACCAAAAAAGCAAAGTTTAGGAGTTCCCCGGCCTATTGAAAATATTGTGTAAAATTGGCAGTGAAATAAGCGTAAAATTTCAGACTGTCTGAGTGGAGCGAGTTTCTGAAATTTAGCTTTCGAGCAAACAATTTAGCAATAGTTTCGTAAGTCTAGATTTTTTGGTTCGTTTTTTTATTAATGAAAAAAATGAATATCACTAGTTTTTAGACCAGAGGGAGAGGATTGCACTTTTCCAGCAATGGAAATCTTTGATTCACGAACACTAAAATAATAATAAAAGGGGTGAGTAAAAGAAGCAGCAGCAGAAAAAAAAGCTTAGGAGTTCCCCGGCCTATCGAAAATATTGCGTAAAATTGACAGTGAAATAAGCGTAAAATTTCAGACTGTTTGAGCAACGCGAGTTTCTGAAATTTAGCTTTCGAGCAAACAATTTAGCAATAGTTTCGTAAGCCTAGATTTTTTTGGTTCGTTTTTTTATCAATGAAAAAAATGAATATCAC
>NZ_JBHLUA010000012.1:977108-1099701 GCF_042433895.1 Mesonia maritima
TATAAGACACCTTCAAACTCTTCAATACCAAAAAACAAAGTTTAGGAGTTCCCCGGTCTATCGAAAATATTGTGTGAAATTGGCGGTGAAGAAAGCGTAAAATTTCAGACTGTCTGAGTGGAACGAGTTTCTGAAATTTAGCAATAATTTTTTAACTTTTTACGCTATTTTAACTCCGGCCTACTTTTCATGAATGTAGTAAAATCAAGAAAAAACTTAGTGTTGGATGTGGAGGATAGCCTAGTGGAGCGGTTGCTATCCGCAGGCCAAAGTTTTTTAGCAGCTTTTCAAATTCAGGAAAATAAGCCTAGATTTTTTTGATTCGTTTTTTTATCAATGAAAAAAATGAATATTACCAGTTGTTATCCCAAGGGGGAGTTCCTAAAATGTAGAAGGCCTGCAATAAATTTAAAGCTAGTTTCGTAAGCCTAGATTTTTACTTCAATGGCAAAAAGTAAAGCTATTTATGAAAATAAAATACTCGTTACTACATTTAAACAAATATTTGTTTATGGTTGAAAAAAACACTCCAAAGAAAAACCTACTGAACTTCCATATAAATAATGTAAATTTGTACCTTTAAAATAAAGAAGATGAATCCAAAAATTGCAGTTATAGGGCTCGGTTATGTAGGCCTTCCATTAGCCAGACTTTTCGCTACGAAATATCCGGTGGTGGGTTTCGATATTAATACAAAGCGTGTACAAAAGCTACAAGACGGTCATGACGATACCCTAGAAGTAGAAGATGATATTTTGCAATCCGTTTTAGTAAAAGAGAACCCGATAACCAATGGAAGTCCGAGTTCAGTTGAGAACGGTTTATATTGCTCTTCAAATCTAGAAGATATCCAACACTGCAATTATTATATTATTACCGTCCCCACTCCGGTAGATAAAAATAACCGCCCGGTACTAACGCCTTTGGTAAAAGCAAGTGAAACCGTAGGGAAGACCTTAAAAAAAGGAGATGTGGTGGTTTATGAAAGTACCGTATATCCTGGGGCGACCGAAGAAGAATGCGTGCCCGTGTTAGAAGAGACATCAGGCTTAACATTTAATCAAGATTTTTATGTAGGCTATTCGCCGGAACGCATTAATCCCGGCGATAAAGAACACACAGTAGAAAAAATTTTAAAAGTAACTTCAGGAAGTACACCTGAAATCGGCAAACAAGTTGATCAGTTATATGCTTCCATCATCACGGCAGGAACTCATTTGGCGCCGACAATTAAAGTAGCGGAAGCAGCAAAAGTTATTGAAAATTCACAACGCGATATCAATATCGCTTTTGTAAATGAGCTCGCCAAGATTTTCAATAAAATGGATATCGATACCCTGGCGGTATTAGAAGCGGCAGGAACCAAATGGAATTTTCTTCCCTTTAGACCCGGCTTAGTAGGTGGACATTGTATTGGAGTAGATCCATACTATTTAGCGCAGAAAGCTCAAGAAATCGGCTATCATCCCGAAATTATCTTAGCGGGACGGCGGATGAATGATTCTATGGGGCAATATATTGCGAGTGAGATCATTAAACTAATGCTTAAAAACGATATCAAGGTTAAAGGAAGTAAAGTGTTGGTGTTAGGGATAACGTTTAAAGAAAATTGTCCCGATGTTCGAAATACCAAAGTGATTGATGTAGTGCGAAATTTGGAAGAATATGAGACTCAGGTAGATGTATATGACCCATGGGCAAACCCAGAAGAGGTAAAACATGAGTATAACATTACCTCGCATAAAGAACTGGAACCGGACACGCATAAATATGAAGCCATCGTTTTAGCCGTTTCGCATCACCAATTTCTTAAGCTTGATTTAGAAAAACTAAAAGCCCCAAAAGCGGTAGTTTACGATGTAAAAAGCTTTTTAAAGGAAAAAATTGACGCCAAATTATAAAACTAGCTTTTAAACTGAAGCTTATTCATTAAGGTGTTTTTTTAGATTAATTTTTTAACAATACAGGAATAACTCTAAGTAACAGGAACGAAGCTGTCAGTTCGAGTATTTTAAACGGAATGTAATGTAGTTAAAAATGTATCTAGAACAGGGGTGAAATTTTAAAAAGAAAGACTAAAACAAACAAAGTTTAAGAGTTTTCCGGCCTATCGAAAATATTGGGTAAAATTGGAGGTAAAGAAAGCGTAAAATTTTAGGCTGTTTGACCGTAGGGAGTTCCTAAAATTTAAGAAGCAATCAATAAATTTAGAACTAGTTTCTTAAGCCTAGACTTTTTTGCTTCGTTTTTTTGCAATGAAAAAAATGAAGAATGAAATACTGGAAAAGAAGTGTACAATTAAAATTATTCATTCGCCCTCCAACATTCTACTTTACAAACTTTCAACATTAAAAATTATTCATTACGCATTATTCATTTTTTTAACTCTGGCCTATCGAAAATATTGCGTAAAATTAGCAGTGAAATAAGCGTAAAATTTCAGACTGTCTGAGCAACACGAGTTTCTGAAATTTAGCTTTCGAACAATCAATTTAGCAATACTTTCGTAAGCCTAGATTTTTTTGGTTCGTTTTTTTATCAATGAAAAAAATGAACAATTCATATTATCAATAAAAATCAACTTCAGAGATTCACAAACACTTAAACATTAATAAAGTGGGTGAGTAAAAAAGTAAATAATTCATTTCATCAATAAAAATCCACTTTAAATTCTCAATTCTGTTCTCGATACACTTTTTTCATTCTATTTCTAAAAAAAAAGCACTCGAACTGACAGGGTTTGCAATTTTAAATTAAACTAGCTAAAAGCTAAGACCGAATAATTTGGCTTATCGAAAATATTGGGTAAGATATTAAGTAGTATCGACCTATCTAAAAATAATTTAAAAATCAAGGAGGCAGCCTGGGCAAAAAGATAAAAAGCTGTTTGACGGTAGGGAGTTGTTTTTATCTGTGGTTGAGGGTTCCGTAGCATTTTCTTATTTATTTTTAATAAGTCTAGACCTTTTAGTCCATCCGACGATCACAGGGAGAGGAATGTATTTTTCCGGCTATGGAAATCCTTGATTCACGAATACTTAAACAATAATAAAGTGGGTGAGTAAAAAAGTAAAGGAATGAAACCTGTTACTACGTTAACAAAAAGATATTTCGACTCCGTTCCTCCGCTCAATAGAACAATAATCATCTATTCCCCCTTCGGGGGCTAGGGGGATCAAGTTCATTTCGAGCGCAGTCGAGAAACTTTCAACTTTTCAACATTCAAAATTATCCATTACGCATTATTCATTTTTTTAACTCTGGCCTATCGAAAATATTGGGTAAAATTGGCGGTGAAATCGAAGATTCACGAACTCAATAATGAAATAAAAAAGTAGTGAGTAATAAAGCGTAAAATTTCAGACTGTCTGAGTGGAGCGAGTTTCTGAAATTTAGCTTTCGAGCAAACAATTTAGCAATAGTTTCGTAAGCCTAGATTTTTTTGGTTCGTTTTTTTATCAATGAAAAAAGTGAACAACGTCAAAACTTGATTAACTCCATTGAATATTAGATGTCAGGTTCTCACCTGTCCCTTCGATGTATTCCTGTAATCTAAATGAAAGGAATAGTATCGAGAAGTTTTAAACTGCTGCCTATTTTTGTTATATTTTAGACATTAAACATTGTTCATTTCTAACCCCGACCTACCTATTTCACCTCGGCCTATAAAAAATAGCTCGTAAAATTTGAAGAGCAGGTACCGTAAAATTTCAGGCTGTTAGACCATAGGGAGTTGTTTTTATCTGTGGTTGAGGGTTCCGTAGCATTTTCTTATTTATTTTTAATAAGTCTAGACCTTTTAGTGCATCCGACGATCACAGGGAGAGGAATGTATTTTTCCTGCAATGGAAATCCTTGATTCACGAATACTTAAACAATAATAAAGCGGGTGAGTAAAAAAGTAAATAATTCATTTCACCTTGTTTCGTTCTGCATGACAATAAGCGATTGTCATTTCGAGCACAGTCGAGAAACTTTCAACTTTTCAACATTAAAAATTCATCATTATTCATTAAAAATTATTCATTCACCCTCCCACCTCCAACATTAATCATTAAAAATTACTCATTCAACATTCAACACTAAACTTCCCCCCTTCATACGAAGCATAAGTTGATAAAATTTCTTAGCTTGCACCAAATTTTAAATCCCTTAAAATTAAGCCTTAAAAGAGAATGCAGACGCACATAAAAAACATATGCTGTATTGGTGCCGGTTACGTGGGTGGCCCCACCATGGCAGTAATAGCAGATAAAAACCCCCACGTAAAAGTAACAGTAGTAGATATCAATGCAAAACGCATCGCTGCGTGGAATGATGAAGATGTAAGTAGCCTTCCGGTGTATGAACCCGGGTTGTCCGACGTAATTCAGCGAGCAAGGGGAAGAAACCTATTTTTTTCAACGGAAGTAGAGCAGGCGATCGATCAGGCAGATATGATATTCATTTCGGTAAACACCCCTACCAAAACCTATGGGAAAGGAAAGGGAATGGCAGCCGATCTAAAATATGTAGAATTATGCGCACGTCAAATCGCTTCAGTAGCAAAAACCGATAAAATTGTCGTTGAAAAATCAACCCTTCCCGTTAGAACCGCACAAGCAATAAAGACCATTTTAGATCAAACTGGCAATGGGGTTAATTTTCAAATTTTATCGAATCCGGAATTTTTAGCCGAAGGAACTGCGATTAAAGATCTTGAAGAAGCAGATCGCGTGTTGATTGGAGGCGAAGAAAGTGAAGCAGGCCAAAAAGCTATTCAAGCTTTAGTCAATATTTATGCCGCTTGGTTACCGAAAGAACGTATTTTAACCACCAATGTATGGTCTTCTGAATTATCAAAACTAACGGCTAACGCTTTTTTAGCGCAGCGGGTTTCTTCCATAAATTCGATCTCAGAATTATGTGAAGCTACGGGCGCGAATGTAAAAGAAGTAGCAAAAGCCATCGGACTCGATTCCCGTATTGGTTCAAAATTCTTACAAGCCTCGGTAGGCTTTGGGGGGTCTTGTTTTCAAAAAGATATTTTAAACCTGGTCTATATTTCAAAATCACTGGGCTTAACAGAAGTAGCTGATTATTGGGAGCAGGTCATTATCATGAATGATCATCAAAAACGACGTTTTGCCGAGAAAATTGTACAAACGTTGTTCAATACAGTGTCCGATAAGAAAATCGCCTTCTTAGGTTGGGCATTTAAAAAAGATACGAATGACACGCGTGAATCTGCTGCCATTTATGTAGCCGATCAGTTAATGGATGAACAAGCAAAGATAAGGGTGTTCGACCCAAAGGTTTCTGAGACGCAAATGCAAACCGATCTTAATTATTTAAATACCAGAAGCGAAGCAGAAAATGAAGCTTTGTTAAAGGCAACCGAAGATCCCTATCAGGCGTGTAAAGATGCGCATGCCATTGCCATTTTAACCGAATGGGATGAGTTTAAAACCTATGACTGGAAGAAAGTTTACGAGCAGATGAAAAAACCGGCTTTTATCTTTGATGGTCGACGAATTTTAGACCGAAAAGAACTGGAAGCGATTGGGTTTAGGGTTTATAGAATAGGAGAAAATTAGTTTTAAAAATTGCGTATGGAAAACAAAACAATATTAGTTACCGGGGCAGCCGGATTTATTGGTTTTCATTTATGTCTTAAGTTGCTAAAAGAGAACTATACTGTGATTGGTTTAGATAATATCAATGATTATTATAATGTGCAATTAAAATACGACCGACTTAAAGAGTTGGGAGTAGAGCAGGAAGAGGCTCAATATTTTAATAATTGGAGTACTTCTGCTAGTTATCAAAACTTTAGTTTTATACGCTTAAACCTAGAAGATAGAGAAAACTTACCTAAAATATTTAAAGAAAAGAGTATCACGAGGGTTTGCAATTTAGCAGCCCAAGCAGGAGTACGTTATTCTCTAGAAAATCCTGAGGCATATATAGATAGTAATATTGTTGGTTTTTTAAATGTCTTGGAGTGTTGTCGAAACTATAACGTAGAAAAACTGGTATATGCTAGTAGCTCCAGTGTATATGGAAACAATCAAAAAGTCCCTTTTTCCGAAAAAGATAATGTTGATCATCCAATCAGTGTCTATGCTGCAACCAAAAAATCAAATGAGTTATTAGCGCACACCTATAGCCATTTATACGGTATACAAACCACAGGCTTGCGCTTTTTTACCGTGTATGGTCCTTGGGGGAGACCTGATATGGCTATGTTTCTTTTTACTGACGCTATCTTGAAGGATAAACCCATTAAAGTGTTTAATAATGGTAACTTATCCCGTGACTTTACCTATATCGACGACATCATAGCTGGAGTAGAAAAAACACTTCTAAAACCTCAACCTGACGATAAAACTTACAGTCTTTACAACATTGGCAACGGCAATCCGGTTAAATTGCTCGACTTTATAGAATCCATAGAAAAAGAAATTGGTAAAACCGCTCAAAAACAAATGTTACCCATGCAACCCGGCGATGTAGAAAAAACCTGGGCAGACACCACTACTTTAGAAAACGATTTTAATTACAAACCTAACACGCTCATTCAAGACGGAATACGTAGTTTTGTGAGTTGGTATAAGGATTACTATAACTAAGATGAATAAAACAATTACAGTAAAAAAAGGAACACTTAATGGGAAAGTAAAAGTTAGTGGAGCGAAAAACAGTTCTCTGCGTTTATTAGCAGCTTCACTTCTTACTGATGATACAGTTGAGTTAAATAATTTCCCAAATGGGTTGCTGGATGTAAAAGTACATTTGGAGATGTTGGAAGTGTTGGGTAAAAAATACACTACCATAGAAGATGTAGTTATTATTACTGAAGATAGACAAAAAGTCTCTAACACCTTATTTTGGGAAGAACGTTCAATCAGAAATACATTACTAATTTTAGGTGCATTAACTACGCGTTTTGGCGAGGGTCGGGTGCCATTACCCGGCGGGTGTAAACTAGGAGAACGAAAATACGATTTGCATGTAATGCTTCTCGAAAAACTAGGCGCAAAAGTTTGGGAAGAGGATGATTATCTCTGTGCAAAAGTAAATGGGCGCCTAAAAGGAAGTGAAATTACATTACCCATACGTTCTACAGGAGCTACTGAAAATACGATACTGACTGCTTCTTTAGCAGAGGGCAAAACCACTTTATGGAATCCTCATATTCGTCCGGAAATCATGGACTTGATTGCTATGCTAACTAAAATGGGTGCCAAGATTGAAGTTTTTGGGCAAAAGTGTATTAAAATTGAAGGGGTTGAAAAATTAAGTGGTGTAAAGCATGCAGTTATACCCGATAACATGGAGGCACTAACTTGGGCAATAGGTGCGGTGGTAACGGGAGGCGATGTTGAAATACAAAACTTTCCATTTGAGCACTTAGAAGTTCCGCTTGTTTTTTTAAGAGAAAGTGGAATGAAGTTTTATAGAGGTGAAAACAGTTTGATTGTGAGAGGTGGTAAAGCTTATCCGGTAGAAATTAGTACGGGGCCTTATCCGGGGATTAATTCTGATATGCAACCTTTGTTTGCCGTATATGGCGCAATGAGTAGGGGTGAGTCGAAGATTGTAGACTTACGCTTTCCGGGACGTTATGGCTATGCGGAAGAGTTGACAAAAATGGGTATGAAGTACCAAGTAGAAGGAGATATGTTGGTAATTGAAGGGGGTTCGCCACTAAAAGGTGCTGCAGTTACAGCATTAGACTTAAGAGCGGGTATTGCATTACTATTAGCTGGCTTAACAGCTGAAGGCGAAACGACAATTCAAAATGCTTGGCAAATTGAACGTGGTTATGAAAATTTAGAAGGGAAATTGAATGCTTTGGGAATCAAAAATTACTAACCTAAAATGGCTTCATTTTTAAAAGACATTTTTAGGGTAGGTCTATCGAAAGGAGCTATGATCTTATTTGGTTTAGCTTCATCGATTATTACAGCACGGTATTTAGGACCGGAAGGCAATGGAGTTATTGCCGGATTACTAGTTTACCCTTCGCTTTTTATGACCATAGGATCTTTAGGAATAAGGCAATCTACAACTTATTACTTAGGAAAGAAGATATATACTGAAGAAGAAATTAAAACAGCCATTACACAAATTTGGATGTTATCTACTGTTATTTCAGTTATTGTTTGTTTTTTTCTAATGCATTATTTCAGTAAGTCGGGAACGAATTTATTATGGGTATTATTAGCTCTAGCACCTATACCCTTTAGTTTGTTCAATACCTACAACTCAGGTATTTTTTTAGGAAAAAATGATATTGGAACTTTTAATAAAATTAACTGGATTCCTTCGTTGATTAGTCTGTTAGCAATAGCACTCTTTGTTATGAGCTTAGGGTTAGGGGTAAGTGGTGCTTTAATTGCACAAATAGGAGGGGTTTTATTTATGTTTGTGATATTGCTTTTTAAAAATAGGTTTCTAAAATCTTTTTCACTTAGATATGACTGGATTATTATTAAAAAAATGTTGTCGCTTGGGCTTATTTATGCATTTGCTTTGTTTATTATTAATTTAAACTACAAAATAGATATTGTTTTACTTGACCAACTTAGTACAGCTTTTGAAATGGGAATTTACTCAAAAGGTTCAGGAATAACCCAATATTTATGGCAGATACCCATGTTATTCTCTACAATAGTTTTTGCAAGAAGCGCAGTTTCAAAACAAGATTCGGAATTTTCGCATAAAGTTGCTCAACTTTTACGAGTCTCGTTTATTTTAATTGGACTTGGTTCTATTACATTGATCTTATTATCTGAAATAATTATAGTAGGAATGTATGGTGAAGAATTTAGAGGTAGTATTACTGTATTAAATTATTTATTGCCTGGGATATTGATATTGACTATTTATAAAGTGATGAATATGGATTTGGCAGGTAAAGGGAAACCTTGGGTTTCCATATGGGCTATGCTTCCCGCGCTAATTATAAATATTGGAGCAAACTGGATATTTATACCAAAGTATGGAGCCAATGGTGCGGCCATAGCTTCAACTATTAGCTATACATTGGCGGGTTTACTATTCCTTCATTTCTATAGCAAAGAAGTACAGATTCCAATAATACAAATCCTGCACTATAAAAAATCAGATTTTGACCCGATCCTAAATCTCATAAAGAAAATTAAAAAATAAAATGAAGATTCATACAAACTTCGACTTAACCAACTATAACTCTTATAGCCTACAAGCAACTTGTAAAAGGGCTTATTTTCCGGAAAGCGAACAAGATGTTATTGATTTTTATAAATTAAAACAACCCTTTGTATTATTAGGAAGCGGCCATAATGTGATTTTATCTAAAAACTATTATGACATCAATTTCCTTATATTTAATGGTAATTTTAATTTAGTGACAGTACACGGGCAAACTATTGAAGCCGAAGCTGGGGTTACCATGTTGCGATTAAGTGAATTGGCATTAGAATACGGTTTAAGTGGCTTGGAGATATTTTATGATATACCCAGTTCATTAGGTGGTGCAGTAGTAATGAATGCTGGGGCGAGCGGTGAAGAAATTAAAGACGTACTTGTAAAAGTACGCTATTTAGATTTAGCTGATTTTCAAGTAAAGGAAATTGAGAAAGAAGATATCTCGTTTGAATACCGAAATAGTTTTTTTCAACGTAATACAGATAAGGTAGTTTTAAAAACTTCGTTACAGCTTCAACCGAAGCCTAAAGAAGAAATTAAAGAAAAAATGGAAATCATCAAAACGCAGCGTTGGGCAAAACAGCCTAAAGAGTTTCCTAACGCAGGTAGTGTTTTTAAACGACCAAAGGGTTATTATGTAGGTGCAATCATGGATGAATTGGGTCTAAAGGGGTTTACAATTGGCGGAGCAAAAATTTCTGAAAAACATGGAGGCTTTATAATTAATTATAATAAAGCTACTGGTCAGGATATATTAGATATAATTAAAGAAGTAAAAAAGCAAGTATGGGAAAGGTATCAAGTGGACTTGGAAGTGGAACAACGCGTCATATGAAAGTATTATATCTAATAAATGGGCTTGGGACGGGAAAAGGAGGCCACTTTCATTCGCTTAACCATATATCTAGGGAAATAGCTAAACTTAATCAGGTTAAAATAATAGTTTTAGGACCAGTTAGATCTGAAATAATAGAGGAGAATCCCTTTTTTTACAGGAGAATCAGGTTCAATGGATTAAATATGTGGAGTGTAAAAAATGAACTTGATTCATTTTTTAATTTTTTTAAGCCAGATATTATCCATTGTTTTGACGTAAGTGTATATAACATAGCTAAATTATTAGTAAACGGTAATAAATACAAGTTTGTTCTAAATAAATGTGGTGGTTCAAATCCTCCATATTTTCCTTACGTTGAGAATTTGATTCTTTTTAGTAAAGAAAATATGAAGTGGTTTGATAATCAGAATAAAAAATATGCAAAAAATATTTATTTAATCCCTAATAGAGTCAGAGCTGTTAATATTAAATCAGTGAAGGACGTTGAGAAAAATGAATCTTTATTTAATTTTGTTAGAATTGCTCGTATCGGAAATTCATATAAGAAAAGTATAAGAGATTCTATAAAATTAGTGAAAGAGCTTTCACGTTTTCGATCAAAAATAAAACTTTATATAATTGGAAGCGTAGAAGAAGAAAGTGTTTTAGTCGAGTTAAAGGAATATGCTGAAAATGCTAATGTGGTTTTTTTAACCGACGACAAGTACACTAAAGAAGCTTCTCAAATGCTGTATTTAGCAGACGCGGTAATCGGAACAGGTAGAGGGTTAATGGAGGCTGCTTCTTTAGCTTTGCCTGTACTAACACCGGCTTCGAATTCTAACTACCCTATCTTGATTAATAAAGATAATTTTGATAGTTTTTTTGAAACTAATTTTTCTCCAAGAAATATAGTAACAGATGAAGTAAATAATAAAAATTTGAGTAGTATAATTAAATTAATTGATAACATTGATTACAGAAATAAACAATCTAAATATTCTTTGAATTTATTTTTAGAAAAATTCGATGTTAAGCAAGTAAGTACAAAGTATCAAAATGTATATAATATAGCTATTATGAATTCTTATAATGTTCCCTTTTGGAAAAACATTATAATGAAGTTAAAGATATTACGAGTTTATTTTATAAATAGTTAATAAATTTTATATCAAGAATTCTATTAAATTATTAATACTTAACTATTTATTTATGAAAAACTTTATTTTTAGTTCTCAAGGTATATGTTATTTAATGTTGTTTTTAATTGTTTTATTTTATTCCCAAGGGGTTTTTTATCCATACGGAACACAAATATCAACAATAGCAGGATTTTTATTAATGATGATATCTGCCTTATATTTTTTATTTTTTAGAATAATTTTATCGAAAAAAACAATTCTTTTTGTAAAGGTTTGGACAGCCCTCTTAATATGTAATGTTTTATATTTTGCCTGGGATTACACAACAGTTGATTCCGCTAATATAATTAGCGTGCTCTTTAATATGCTGCCATTCTACCCCTTTTATATTTTTTCTCACAAAGGAATTTTGAGAAGAAAACATTTAAATTTGGTGTTTTTTATACTTTTATGTCTTTTAAGCTATAGGTTCATAAATGCAAATATAACCCTGCAGGATTTAAAAAATAGAGAAGATGTAATAGATAATACTATATATATGCTCTTAGGTTTACTTCCTTTTACATTTCTTTTAAAGAAAAAAATATTTTCAATCGTTTCTGTATTAATCCTATGGGTTTTTATAGTTCAAAGTGCAAAAAGAGCTGCAATTGTTGTAGGGGTGTTAACTTTAATTATTTTTTTTTATAATCAATTTCAAGGTATAAAAAAGATAGAGAGAAAAAGGGCCTTTTTAAAAAAAATATCCACTTTGTTTTTAATTTTATTTATAGGTATTTGGGGTTATGATTACTATAGTCAAAATGATTTTTTAGTAAAAAGAATTCAGTTAATGTTAGCTGGAGACTCGTCTGGAAGAGTTGATTTGATTGGAATAATATTTAATAAATGGTATAATTCGGATAATATTTTTAACTATTTATTTGGTAGAGGATTTCAATCCTCTTATAAATTTTCGGGTCATGCTTCACACAACGATTGGTTAGAGTTATTAGTCAGCTTTGGGTTATTTGGTATATGTATTTATATAGCACTATTTATTACCGCAATCAAATTTGTATTTAATAAAAGGTGGGTATATTTCAAAAGAAATTGTTTTATATGTTTAATCATACTAGGTTTTGTAGTTTCCTTAACTTCGAGATGGTATATGTCCTCATTTCCATATTCTCAATTTTTACTTTTACCTTATTTATTGACTACACGTGATAAAAATGAATAAATAAAGTAAATAACTTTCTGTGACTATAATAAATAGAAAATATGATTAATAGAATTTTAATAACCGTACCTACATTAGAAGGAGGGGGGATGGAGAGAGCCGCACTTAATTTTGCGATAGCCCTTAAAGAAAAGGGTTTTCTTGTTAAAATTTTTACAGTTTCAAATGATAAGGTCTACTTTGATATACCTAATGGTATTGAAATAATACATGGAAAAAAAAGAACCAAAGATATTTATTTAATACCAATATCTCTTTATAAATTAAGAAAACTAGCCAAATCATTTCAACCAAATATCGTTTTAAGTTTTTCAGGTAAAATAAGTCCTTATATAATTCTCGCTTTAGTGGGGGTAAAAACTTCTACAGTTCCTTTTCATAGAAGTAGCCCTTATGTGACTTATGGAAAATTAAATAACATTTTAAGTTCTCTCCTTTATCCGAAATGTAAAAGTATTGTAGTCCAAACGAGTGAAGCTAAATCTATATTTGAAGATAAATTTCAAAATAAAAATGTGATTGTTGTACCAAATCCTATTAGAAAATTAAATATTGATAAAAATACTGAAAAGCAAAAAATTATTATAAATGTCTCAAGATTGGTGAAAGGAAAAGGATTAGATAATTTAATTGAGATTTTTTATTCTATAGGTGACAAAGACTGGAATTTATATATTTTAGGGGATGGTTGTATGAGACAATCGTTAGAAGATCTAGTCGTTAAATTAAATATTCAAGACAAAGTTAAATTTTTAGGTTTTCAGAAAAACGTGGATTATTACCTTTCAAAGTCTTCTATTTTTGCTTTTACATCTGAATCTGAAGGTTTCCCCAATTCTCTATTAGAAGCAATGTGTGCTGGTGTTGCGTGCGTGAGCTTTGATTGTCCAACGGGGCCGAGTGAAATGATAATAAACGGTAAAAATGGATTTTTAATAGAAATGGGAAATAATAAAGAATTTTCAGAAAAATTAGAAAAATTAATGAATAATGAAGATTTAAGAAATAAATTTTCTATAGAAGCTAAAAAATTGAATGATTATCATAACCCCGAAGTAATTATGAGTAAATTTATTTCTGATTTACAAAAGAGGGATGTAATTGGGGATTATATATAATTCTAGTAGAAATTGAAAATTAAAAGAATAAATGTCTGTCAGTGTAAGTGTAATAATACCTTTTTATTCAAATGTAATATGGTTAAAGCAAGCAGTTCAAAGTGTTTTATGCCAAACTTATAAAAGTTTTGAAATTATATTAGTAAATGATGGTTCAAAGGAGGATTTAAAATTATTTATAGAAGAATATGGAAGTAAGGTTAATTACTTTAAAACAGTTAATAGAGGACCAGGACACGCAAGGAATTACGGTATAAATAAAGCAAGTGGTGAATATATTGCATTTTTAGATTCTGATGATATATGGTTGCCCAATAAACTTGAGAGTCAAATAGATTTTATGGAATCGAATGATTTGGAATGGACACATTCTTCTTACTCCATTTTTAATGATAAAAATTATAAAACAATCAAAGAAGTTAGAGTAGCAGGCTTTGAAGGAGATATCTTTATCAAAAGACATATTTCCTCGCCCATTGCTACTCCTTGTGTGATAATAAAAAGTAGTGTGTTTATCGAAAATAAGTCTTTTCGATTTTCAGAAAACTTGAGATTTGGACAAGATTCGTATTTATGGGGAATGATTAGTGATAAATATCCATTGGGTGCATTAGATGAGGTTTTAGTAAAAGTAAGAATAAGGGGTAGTAATGCAGGGAGAAGAGCAAGAGTGCAGCTGCAATCCAGAGCTAATACCTGGACTAAAATATTAGAAAATAGAAAAAAAAGAGATTATAGGTACTTGAATTTTCCCGCTATACCTCTTTTTTTATTTAATCTTTCATTTTGCTTCAATAGCCTTATTGGGTTTTTAGAAAAAAAAATTTCTTTGAATCCAAAAATATCGGAATTGTTGTCGAAAGTATTGTACGCACCTATTTATGTTAGTTTTAAAATTTATAACACAACACTAAAATGAAAATTAAAGATAAAACCCTGCTTATTACTGGTGGTACCGGTTCTTTCGGTAATGCAGTATTAAAACGTTTTTTGCATACTGATCATTTTTCAGAAATACGTATTTTCTCAAGAGATGAGAAAAAACAAGATGATATGCGTAAGGTACTTAGAAACGATAAGCTTCGTTTTTATATTGGAGATGTTCGAAATTACAATAGTATTGAAGGTGCTATGAGAGGGGTTGATTATGTGTTTCATGCTGCAGCTTTAAAACAAGTACCCTCTTGTGAGTTTTTCCCGTTAGAAGCTACCCGAACCAATGTTTTAGGCACCCAAAACGTAATTGATGCAGCTGCTTTTAATAAGGTTGAAAAAATTATTTGCTTGAGTACCGATAAAGCAGCTTACCCAATTAATGCGATGGGTATTTCAAAGGCACTTATGGAAAAAGTGGCTGTGGCGGCATCTCGAAACCTCAAGAAAACAACGGTGTGCCTAACCCGATATGGGAATGTAATGGCTTCTAGAGGGTCTGTTATCCCTTTATTTTTACAACAAATTCAAGAAGGTAAAGAAATAACTATAACTGATCCTAAAATGACCCGCTTTTTGATGTCTCTAGATGATGCTGTAAAATTGGTATTGTTTGCTTTTGAAAATGGAAACCCGGGAGATTTATTTGTGAATAAAGCACCAGCGGGTACCATTGGAGATTTAGCACAAGCCTTAAAGGAATTATGCAAATCAGATAACCCAACCAAAATAATAGGAACTCGTCATGGGGAAAAGCTATATGAAACGCTTTGTACCCGTGAGGAAATGATTAAAGCAGAAGATATGGGTGATTTTTACAGAATACCGGCTGACAATCGAGATTTAAATTATGACCAGTATTTTTCGGAAGGAGAAGAAGCTATTTCAGCTATTGAAGATTACAATTCGCATAATACAGAACAGCAAGATGTGGAAGGGATGAAAAAACTTCTCAAAAGTTTACTCATTGTTCAGGAAATGATGAAATAAATACCTAACGTATTAAAAATTAAATTGAAATTCTATTATGAAAATTCTCATCACAGGTTCAAAGGGCTTTATCGGAAAAAATCTCGTGGCAGAACTTTATAACATAAAAGAAGGAAAAGTAAAGCATAAAGGATTACTTTCGGCAATAAGTATTTTGGAGTTTGGTAGAAATACAGATCCTGAACTATTAGATGTTTACTGCAAAGAAGCAGATTTTGTGTTTCATTTAGCTGGGGTTAACAGACCCAAGGAGCAAAGTGAGTTTATGGAAGAGAATTATGGATTCACGAGCAAAATCCTTTCACTCCTAAAAAAACACAACAACACCTGCCCGGTCATGATTTCTTCTTCTATTCAGGCTGAGCTAGATAACCCGTATGGCAAATCAAAAAAAGCAGGGGAAGACTTGCTCATTAATTATAGCAAAGAAACAGGAGCTAAGGTGTTGATCTACCGGTTTCCTAATGTGTTTGGCAAATGGTGTAAACCTAACTATAACAGTGCCGTGGCTACTTTTTGCCACAATATTGCCCACGGCTTACCTATTCAAGTGAATGATTCCAATGTGGTGCTGACTCTGGTATATATCGATGATGTGATACAGGAACTTGTCAACGCACTGGTTGACGAGACAAATCAACAAGGCAGTTACTGTAAAGTCGCAGTTGAGCACAGCATTAAATTAGGAGAAATTGTGGCATTAATTGAATCATTCAAAGAAAGCCGTTCAAGCTTGCAGGTTCCCAATTTATCAGAGGCACTTACCAAAAAACTATATTCCACCTACCTGAGTTATTTACCGGAAGATCAATTTTCATACCCTTTAAAAATGAATGCAGATGACAGAGGTTCGTTTACAGAATTTTTAAAATCATCGGATAGAGGGCAAGTGTCTATAAATATTTCAAAACCGGGCATCACCAAAGGGAATCATTGGCATCATACCAAAAACGAAAAATTTTTAGTGGTTTCAGGAAAAGGAGCTATTCGGTTTAGACGTGTAGATGAACCTTCAGAAGTCATTGAATATATAGTTTCGGGAGAGAAATTGGAAGTGCTGGATATCCCCGTTGGTTATACGCATAATATTGAAAATATGGGAGATACTGACATGGTAACCGTAATGTGGGTCAATGAAATTTTTGACCCGGAGCGACCGGACACGTATTTTGATAAGGTTTAACTAAAGCAAAGATGCGCATGCAACCAACATTAATCAACGGAGGCAAACATAAAGACGAACGGGGGGAACTTCAATTCAATAATGATTTTGATGCCACCAAAGTCAAACGCATATACACCATTGAAAATGTAGATACCTCTTTTGTAAGAGCCTGGCAAGGTCATTCTATTGAAACAAGATGGTTTTCTGCTTTAAAAGGACGATTTCAAATAAAGCTGATTCAAATTGATAATTGGGAACAGCCCAATCCCAATTCAAAAGTGCTTAGCTTTGAGGTAACTGATGAGGGACTAGATATATTATATGTGCCTCCGGGCTATATAAGCAGTATTCAGTCTTTGGAGGAAGGTGCCAAACTTTTAGCCATGGCAGATTATCAATTGGGAGAAGTGAATGACGAATATAGATTCGACAGAAATTATTTTACAAGTTAACAATGAACAACTCATGAAAAAATTGATAGTAATGACGGTGGTGGGAACCCGACCTGAAATTATACGTTTATCCCGAGTATTAGCAGCTTTGGATCAATCTGAAGCGATAGAACATATCTTAGTCCATACCGGACAAAATTATGACTATGAATTAAATGAAGTCTTTTTTGAGGATTTAGGGATAAGAAAGCCCGATTATTTCTTAGAAGCGGCGGGTAAAACCGCCACAGAAACAGTGGGGAATATCTTGATAAAGGTAGATCCCTTATTGGAACAAGTGCAGCCGGAAGCTTTTTTAGTGTTGGGGGATACTAATTCTTGTCTATGTGCGATACCGGCTAAAAAAAGAAAAATACCGATCTTTCATATGGAAGCCGGGAACCGTTGTTTTGACCAACGCGTACCGGAAGAGACCAATCGGAAAATTGTGGACCATGTAAGCGATATTAACTTGACCTATAGCAACATTGCAAGAGAATATTTGTTACGCGAAGGTTTACCGGCCGATCGTATTATAAAGACCGGTTCTCCGATGTATGAGGTTTTGCATCATTACTTACCGGAGATTAAACAATCTACGGTGCTTGAAAACTTAACCTTGCAACAAGGAGAGTATTTTGTGGTATCGGCACATCGGGAGGAAAATATCAATACCGATAAAAACTTTAAGGGATTAATTGAGAGTTTAAATTCGATTGCAGAGAAGTATCAATACCCAATCATTGTATCAACGCATCCTCGGACACGAAATATGATTGAACAAAAAAAGGTGAAGGTACATTCATTGGTACGTTTTTTAAAACCTTTAGGCTTTCATGATTATAATGCCTTGCAAGTAAATGCCTTTGCTGTTTTATCAGATAGCGGTACCATTTCTGAAGAATCTTCTATTCTTAACTTTAGAGCCTTAAATATTAGAGAGGCGCATGAACGCCCCGAAGCGATGGAAGAAGCTTCGGTAATGATGGTAGGTCTGCAACCGGAACGTATCCTACAAGCCTTATTACAAGTACAAGGACAAGAAGTAAAGACCAAAAGAAATTTTAGAGAAGTATCGGATTACAGCATGCCGAATGTGTCAGAAAAAGTAGTCCGCATTATATTGGGCTATACGGATTATATCAATAGAGTAGTATGGCAAAAACCTCAATAAATGAATGTGTTATTTTTAACGATGGCGGGGATTACCACGCTCGACAAACGTGGTATTTATCAGGATTTACTGAATGAGTTAGTAGAACGTGGCCATAATGTATATATAGTAGCACCAGTGGAAAGGAGATTAAAACAATCTACTAGGGTAAAAAAACAAGGCAAAGCAACTATCCTTAATGTGAAAACGATGAACCTGACCAAATCTTCTTTAATAGAAAAAGGGGTCGGACAAGTGATGGTTGAAAGTCAATATCTAAAATCTATCAAAAAATACCTTAAAGGCAAAAGATTTGATTTGGTATTGTACTCAACACCCCCCATCACCTTTACGAAAGTAGTTCAATACATCAAAAAGCGTGATAATGCGTATGCTTATTTATTATTAAAAGACATTTTCCCACAAAATGCCGTGGATATGAGATTTATAAAAAAAGGAAGCTTGCTGCACCGTTATTTTAAGAAGAAAGAGAAGCAACTTTATAAAGTTTCTGACACCATAGGTTGTATGTCTGAAGCTAATAAAGAGTTTATTTTAAAACATAATCAGGAGGTGCATGAAGATAAGGTGGAAATTAACCCTAATACCATCAACCCTGTTTTTATTAAGTATACAGTTGCTGAGAAAAAAGCAATACGGGAAAAATATAACATACCAGCAGATAAAAAAGTGTTTGTATATGGGGGGAATTTAGGGATTCCTCAGGGTGTTGATTTTTTGATACAGACAATTTCAGCAATCCCAACCAAGCAAGCACATATTCTTGTAGTGGGTACAGGGACACAATACAATAAATTGGCTGATTGGTTTAAAAGCAACAGGTCACCACAAGCTACGCTGCTTTCGGGCTTACCTAAAGACGAATATGACAAGTTACTGGCAACCTGTGATGTGGGAATGATTTTTTTGGATAAACGATTTACAATTCCTAATTTTCCCTCCAGGCTTTTGTCCTATCTAGAGATGAAAAAACCAGTGCTTGCAGCAACTGATGTAAATACGGATATTGGAAAGGTGATTGAAAATGCAAAATGTGGCTATTGGGTAGAAGCCGGTAACCTTACTACTATGCAGCAAAAAATAAATCAATTATGTAGTGATGACTTAACTGCAATGGGACAGAGAGGTTGGGACTTATTGCATAAATATTATTTGGTAGAACGTAGTTGTCAATTAATTGAAAAGAAAATTAATGTATAAAAATTTCCTCAAACCCCTTATTGATTTTATCGCCGCGCTTATAGGTTTAGTCCTTCTAAGTCCAATTTTTATAATCGTTTGGATAGGGTTGGCGATTGCGAATAACGGCAAACCCTTTTTTTTTCAACGTCGTCCAGGTAAAAACGAACGTATTTTCAGCATCATCAAATTTAAAACGATGAATGATAAAAAAGATAAGCAAGGGAATTTACTCTCGGATGCCAAGCGTTTAACCCGTATTGGTAAATTTGTACGTAAAACCTCCCTCGATGAAATACCACAGCTACTAAATGTGTTAAAAGGGGATATGAGTTTAGTGGGACCTCGACCTTTGTTACCGGAATATATACCCTTATATACCATCGAACAAAAAAAGCGACATAAAGTGCGCCCGGGCATTACGGGTTGGGCACAAGTTAATGGAAGAAATGCAATTTCTTGGACTAAAAAATTCGAATATGACGTATGGTATGTAGAACATATTAGTTTTTTGCTGGATATAAAAATACTTTTTAAAACAATAAAAAAGGTATTTATTTCTGAAGGGATTAATACAGAGGGACAAGCTACCACTGAATCGTTTACGGGGAGAAATTAAATTAATTAGTATGGAAAAAATTGTAATTGTAGGAGCTGGAGGTTTTGGGAGAGAAGTGAAAATGCTCATTGATCAAATAAATAATGCTAACAGTACACCGCTATATGAGATTGAAGGTTTTTACGATGATGCTGAAGGTTTGCCTAATCTTATTAATGGTATTCCTCTACTAGGTTCTTTAAAGAATTTGAGTGAAAGAAATGATTTAATAAGTGTAGCTTTAGGAGTGGGTATTCCAAAAGTAAAAAAAGAAATAGCTCTATCATTAAAAAATAAAAATTTCCGATTTCCCACCTTAATCCATCCGAATGTCTACATGGGGGATGAAGTAAATATAGGGAAGGGTTCAATTATCTGCGCAAACAACATTATAACGTGTAATATTAATATGGAGAATTTTGTTACATTAAACCTTAGCTGTACAACGGGCCATGATACTTTTATAGGTGACTTTTGTTCATTCATGCCTTCGGTGAATATCTCAGGCGAGGTAAAAATAAAAGAAAGTGTATACGTGGGTACAGGGGCAAAAATAATTAACCAACTAGAAATAGGTGAGAATACAACAATAGGAGCTGGGGCTGTTGTAGCAAAGTCTTTGCCTGCTAATTGTACTGCAGTCGGTATTCCTGCTAAGCCTATAAAATTCCATTAGTGATCTGTACTGTGTATAAAAATTCTTTGGAAAACTTTAATTTAAAGAATTTTACTTTTCAATCAATTTAAAAAAATCAGAAAGTGATATATTTCTTGAGTCGCAGATTTTATAGAGACTTTCTACAGGAATACGATACTCTTTGGAACTTTTTATTTTCCTAACAGTACTTTCCTCAATATTATGGTGGTCAGCAAAAGATCTTTGGGACTTATTAGAATCAAGCCACGGTGTTAACCACTCTTTTGTTATATATTCACAAATAATTTTATTAATTCTAACCATATAACAAAACAATAGAATACTTAAAGAATAGTTGCGCACGATCGAGCGCATTTAAAAACTTTTTATTATATTTGACTCACATTATTATATTTGCGATTCTTCTATCAAAAAAATATTAGAAGCATTCGCTTTGAATCTCGTATCGGAAAACTGGTAATTTTAGCACACGAGAGGATAAGTAAGGATGCCTACGGCCCGGGCGTAGGTACTCTCTTATTTGTGTGCAGGGTATACCAGTACCGCCGATGCAATAAGTTGAGACCTACGCCTTTTTTGTACTTAGGATTTTCTCTTCTTTAAGTTATATCGTGTTAAGTTTTAATAGAACCCTGAGCAACGCTCATAAAACTTATCCTACACGTTTATTCAAAGCATTTTCTTTTAAATTTTATATAGAACTGTTGCAAGTTTAGCGTACAATCAAGCAGGATGAGATGCTGAAACAAGTTCAGCATGACAGCTAAAGGCTAACGGCTAAACAGCAAGACAATATTGACGTTTAAAACCGGCCTAGTTTTCATGAATGTAGCAAAAACAAGAAAAAACTTAGCGTTGGATGTGGAGGATTGCCTAGCGCAGCGTTTGCGATCCGCAGGCCAAAGTTTTTTAGCAGCTTTTCAAATTCAGGAAAATAAGCCTAGATTTTTTTTGCATCCGACGACTAGAGGGAGAGGAATGCATTTTTACAGCAATGAAAAAAATGAATAATAAAACATCAGAAAAAAAATGTAGAATTAAAACCAATGCTTATGTAACAAAAACCGAACAGTTGATAGCAATTACCTAGAATAATAGTTGTCACACTGAGCCTGTCGAAGTGTTTTGAAGTTGAGAAATATTTTTTTAGAAACTCGCTTAGGGCCTATAGCTTACAGTATTAAATATAAGTAGCATGGTAAGCCTAATTAATGCTTCGACAAGCTCAGCATGACAGCTAAAAGCTTAAAAACCAAAAAACCTCCCCATCAGTTTGCAGACCACGGGAAGGTTCAAAATTTTAATTAAAGAATATGTAACTAAAATCATGACAAAATTATGAAAAATTTCTACACTCCCGTCTATGGGGCAGGACTATTTATGCTCTTGTGCTACCTCTATAGCGGGCAGGCCTTCGGGCAAAACACCTACCTCTTAAACGGAACCGTAACCGATACAACGGGACAAGCCATCCCCGGCGTTCATGTGCAACGCCTGGGAACCCAACAGGGAACCACCACCAATTTTGAGGGGCAATATTCATTAGCAGTACAGACCAGCGACAGTCTGGCGTTTACCTATTTAGGGCTCGCGCCAAAGCGCGTTGCGGTAAGCGGCCGGCAGGAGCTTAATGTACAGTTAAAACCCGACCAAGAAGCTTTAGCCGCGGTGGTCATTAACGCGGGGTACTACAGTACCACCGAGCGAGAGCGAACGGGGAATATTGCCCGGGTGAGTGGGAAAGATATTGAATTACAACCTTTGGTAAGTCCACTACAAGCCTTGCAAGGGCGTATGGCAGGAGTAGAGATTACAACAAACTCGGCTACTCCCGGAGCGGCACCAACTATTCGTATTAGAGGGCAAAACAGTTTACGACAAGAAGGGAACTACCCGCTCTACATTATCGATGGGGTACCCATAAATTCTACGCCTGTAGAAAGTAATAGCAGTTTGGGCTTTGCAGGGATCGACCCGCTAAGCACGCTAAACCTGTCCAATATAGAAAGCATCGAAGTCTTAAAAGATGCCGATGCGACCGCTATTTACGGTTCGCGTGGGGCTAATGGGGTCATCTTAATTACCACCAAAAAAGGCAAGGGGCAAAAAGGAATTCAAGCGCGTATATACAGCGGACTCGCTAGCGTACCTAACAAACTGGATTTATTAAGTACAAAAGAATATTTACGCTTGCGCCAACAAGCCTTTACAAATGATGACGTAGAGCCCGATGAAACCAATGCCTATGATTTGCTATTGTGGGACCAAAACAAGGAAACCGACTGGCAAGAAGAATTTCTAGGAGGAACAGGAGCCATTACCGATGTAAACATTGCCGCCCAAGGCGGAAACGACCAAACCCATTTTAGGTTAAACGGGGCTTTTCATCAGCAGGGAAGTATTTATCCGGTCGATTTACAATACCAAAAGTTTACCGGAGGATTTAACCTCGATCACCATGCTAAGGATAACAAGTTTCAACTCAACTTAGCACTCAATTATGGGGTAGATGAAAATGAACTCTTGGGCGATGGAATTAATTTTGGTTTAAAAGCTTTTCAACTCCCACCCAATGCACCGGAGCTCTATCTAGAGGATGGTAGCTTAAACTGGGAAGCATGGAGTGAAGCGGGGCTTACTAATCCCTTAGAGGGGATTTTTAATAGCAGTACTACCCAAGCGCGTAACTTGATTACCAACCTTAACCTTTCTTATGAACTTGTCGACGGGCTGGAATTAAAAACCAACCTGGGGTTTACCGATTATAGAAGTGATGAACTGGTAAAAATGCCCAAGCGTTCGTATAATCCCGCAGGAACGCCGTTGCATACGTCGTTAACCACCAAAAGCCAACGTAAATCTTGGATTATCGAACCCCAATTGCACTACACGAAGCAATGGGGCAAGCTAAACCTTCAAGCCTTGGTAGGAGGTACCTTTCAGGAAAACCAATACGACACCTTTAGCGTACAAGGAAATAACTATATCTCTGAAGCTTTAATTGGGAATTTAGGCGCGGCAGAAAGCTTACTAAATGCACGGGCCAGAAATACCGATTACCGCTATGAAGCCGTATTTTCTAGGTTAGGACTAAATTGGGATAAAAAATATTACCTAAACCTTACCGGAAGGCGGGATGGGTCTTCGCGTTTTGCGGAAGGAAACCGCTTTGCCAATTTTGGGGCTATCGGTGCGGCTTGGATCTTTACCGAAGAAGCCTTTTTTAAGGATCGCCTCCACTGGTTATCCTTCGGAAAACTGCGCGGAAGTTATGGAACCACCGGGAATGATCAAATTCCCGATTATGGGTATTTAGATGCCTATGAGGCGACAATGGGCCCGGGAGGGTTATATCCCACGGGCTTAGCAAATCCTAACTATTCTTGGGAAGTAAACAAAAAAGCCGAGGCAGGCGTGCAGTTGGGTTTTGTTAAAAGTCGAATTGATGTAGGGGTAAGTGTGTACCGCAACCGTTCTTCTAACCAATTGGTGGGGTATCCCTTACCGGGAATTACCGGGTTTACCAGTGTACAGGCTAATCTGCCGGCTACGGTAGAAAATAGGGGCGTAGAAATAGAATTTTCTAGTGAGAATATTCGGCATGAAGATTTCCGGTGGGAGACCTCATTTAACATCAGTTTTCCAAAAAATGAATTGCTACGTTACCCCGGCTTGGAAGAATCCCCTTATGCCGATCGCTATCGCGTAGGACATCCTTTAAATATTGGGCTGTTGTATGCCTACCAAGGGATAGATGAAGCGACGGGGTATTATCAGGTAAAAGACCAAAATGGAGATGAAGTCTATGACCAAGAGGACCGTCAGGTTATATTTGATCGCTCTCGAGCGTATTTTGGCGGATTGAATAACAGCTTTCGTTATAAAGGCTTTTCCTTTCAATTCTTGTTTCAATTTGTAAAGCAAAAAGGAAGCTTTACCGGCTTGTTTAACACAGGGTTTCCGCAAAATCAACTCGATGAAGTACGGGATGATTCAAGCCCCTATACGCAAGTTTCGCAAACCCCGGAAGCATCTCAAGCCTATGCCCGAGCTACCGAATCTGATTTAGTGATTGAAGATGCTTCGTTTTTGCGCTTAAAGACCCTGAACCTCAGTTATAGTTTACCCACCCGTTGGCTGGAATCCTTAAGCTTAAGTGAGGTGACCTTTTTTATGACCGGCCAGAATCTCTTAACGATCACACCCTATAAAGGAATGGACCCGGCCATACCTAACGGCGGAACTGCCTTTTCAGGCTTACGCACCCTTACCACAGGAGTTCAACTTAATTTTTAAATCAACATACCATGAAAATAGTAGACAAAATTAAACAGTTAAGCTTGGTAGTAGTACTTGTATGCATCAGCTCATGCCAAGATTGGCTGGAAGTAGAAGAACCGGATCATAAACTGGTAAGCAGCGAAGTATTTGCCAGTGATGAAACGGCCGAAAGTGCCATGCGAGGTATCTACAATCAACTTTACCAAGCTAGTTACAGTGCAGGATGGTTAGGAAGCGTAAGTGTATTGGGAGGTTTGTCTTCCGATAACTTAGCCCTTATCAATACCAATGCCTTAGATCTTTTACAGTTTCAACAGCACAGCTTATTGCCCGATAATACGTATAATGAAAGCCTGTGGAGAAGTGCCTATAACATTATTTATATGACAAATTCGTTGTTGGAAGGGATTCAACAGGCTAACAACCTCTCCCCGGAACTGGCCACACGTTTACAAGGGGAAGCTACTTTTATACGGGCTTTTACCTATTTCTACTTAACGAATTTATATGAGGAAGTGCCGTTAGTGTTAACTACCGATTATGAAACGAATGCGCTTTTGGAAGCTAGTACTACTACCCGCATACAGGAGCAAATAGTGAACGATCTGGAAATGTCCATAAGCCAGTTGGAGGGAAATGCGGTCGTGGAAGAACGCACCCAAGTGAATGCTTATACTGCCAAGGCCTTATTGGCGCGGGTACACCTTTATTTAGAAAATTGGGAATTAGCCGAACAATACAGCAGCG
Source organism: Mesonia maritima (assembly GCF_042433895.1). Classification (NCBI taxonomy): domain Bacteria; kingdom Pseudomonadati; phylum Bacteroidota; class Flavobacteriia; order Flavobacteriales; family Flavobacteriaceae; genus Mesonia; species Mesonia maritima. The sequence continues at coordinate 1,002,738 of NZ_JBHLUA010000012.1, forward strand.
AGGTGATTGCACAAAGCGGGACCTATAGCTTGCTTACCGATATGAATGAGGTATTCTTAGCAAATAGCCAAGAGGCCATTTGGCAGCTTTCCCCCAAAGGCGCCGGTACCGTTACCACCAATACCAACGAAGGCTCGGTATTTATCATCAACCCTTATTTTCCTTCGTTATCGTATGTAAAACTCACCGAAGAATTAGTGAATGCGATGGGGGCTGAAGATAAGCGAAAGCTCAACTGGGTGAACTATCATGAAGAACTGGAGGTGTACTATGCCTATAAGTATAAAATTCAGAACAGTTCGGCAGAAGTTACCGAATATTCGATGGTGATGCGCTTGGCAGAGCAATACTTGATTCGCGCAGAAGCGCGAGCAAGGCAAAATAACTTGCAAGGAGCTGTAGCCGATATCGATCACATTAAGGAAAGAGCAGGAGTGGCTTTGCTGGCAGATTCTAATTCGGGTATAAGTCAACAGGCATTACTCGAAGAAATCCTTATCGAACGAAGAAAAGAGCTCTTTACCGAATGGGGGCACCGCTGGTTAGATGCCAAACGTACCGGAAAGGCTAATGAATTTTTCGCTGCCGAAAGTCCGGGTTGGCAAGAAACAGATCTGCGGTATCCTATTCCGGCTAAAGAGTTACTAAGCAACCCCAACCTTATCCAGCATCCCGGTTATTAATTAAATACCACAACTTATGAATTTTAATCATATACTAGGTTTATTTTTATGTACACTATTGGCCGGGTTGCCGGTACAATCACAGACAGATCTCGACCATATCGCAGGCTTGCGGTATGGAAAACTCCCGAACGGGTTGCGCTATTTTATTAAAGATATAGACGAACCGACTGCCCAAACCACTATGCGGTTGTATTTGAATGTAGGTGCTCATCACCAAGATTCTTCGCAATTGGAGTTAGCTCATTTTACAGAACATATGGCTTTTAAACCTACAAAGCATATCCCCAAAAGTATAAAAGATGAAGCCCAACTTCAACGCTTAGGAATGAACATTAGGGATATAAGCGGTACGACATCGAATCAATATACGCGTTATGATTTCAATATTCCCACGCATAACACGCAGGCTTTTGAAATGGGCTTACGTTGGTTTCGGGATATCGCTACGAATTTGCAGCTTAGCGATAGGTATATTAATCAAGAGAGAGGTTCGGTTTTACAGGAATATCTGATGGGAAATCAAGAAAACTGGGCGTATTTTAAGGCGCAAAAGAATCTAAAAGCCAAGATGTTTCCTTTTCGAAGCTCTTTTGATGATTTTTTGACACACATTAAGCATTTTCCTCCTCAAGACCTAAAGCGTTTTTATAAAAAATGGTACCGCCCGGAGTTAATGAACGTGATGATTGTAGGGAATATAGAAGCTCCTGCGGAAATAGAAAAGCGGATTAAAGCATTCTTTAAAGATTTACCTAAGCCTAACACTTCTTACCCTGTTATAGATATTCATCAGGCACACCAAAGCTGTGCCCCACAGTTTAAAGTTCAGCAATGGGATAATGGTTTTAAAACGACCAAGAAAGAAGATGCAAGCTTTTTCTGGTATATTAGACAACCGCAATTGGTGAATCGTTTACACACCAAAGAAGGGTTTCAAGACTATATTGCTTTTCAGTTGATAAGCCAAATTCTCTCTAAGCGCTATCTGGAAATGGAAATGGAATCGCCCTTGTTTTCAGCTCATATCGGAGCTAAAGATACCTATACCTATGGAGGAAACCCTTTTTCTCTTGAGCTAAGCTTTACCGCTCCCATTGCTCAACGGGAACACGCTTTTGGGTTAATGGTGCAAAAAATCCTACAATTAAAAAGGGATGGGGTTTATCAACATGAACTGGAAAAGGTAAAAAAGATTTATCTCTCGGAAATTCCGATAGCCAAACAGGCCTATTGGAATGGGGAACTTTTTAACTACGCCCTTAAAAACGAAATGCTTTTTCCTTATCGAAAAGAGGGACTGCTAGCATGGATACAAGAACTTTCGGTGGAAGAGTTGAATGTTTACTGCACTGAATTTCTTTCTTCCCTCCCTCAGGATATCGGAATTATTGCTCCCAAGGGTAGTAAAGCCCTCCAGTATAGTGAAGAGGAAGTTCGCCAGTGGATAGTAGAAGCGTATAAGCAACCCGTAGAAGCTTATCAAGCTCCAAAAATTATAGAAGAACTTTACACTAAAAAGGAGAAAGAACACCTAAAAAAAGTAACCTATACCAAGGTAAAACCTACCATACCCGGTACCGAAGAGTTTCTATTGGCAAACGGGCTACGAATTATAATGAAGGCTTTTCAGCCGTCTGCGGGTGTGGAGGCGAATACTCTAACTATTCAAGGGTGGACTACAAAGGGAGCCTCGTGTTTTCCCGATCAAGATTATTATTCGGCTCTAAATGCCCCAAGTTTGGTACACTATAAAGCGATAAAAGGATTTTCTAAAAGAGAGCTTGATCGTTTTAAAGAAAATAATGGCATTCTCAATAGTAGTGCATACATTGATTATTACGAATCTAGTGTTCAAGTAAAGGGAGATTTAAGCAGTGCAGAAGAGCTCGTACAAATCCTAAGTCTCTATTTTCGACCGGTTCATGTAGAAGATGCTACTGTAGAGGCTTGGAAAGAAGAAACCTTAGCAGCACGTAGCGAAGAGAAAAGTTTACAGGCTGATTTTCAAAATGCTATCCGCCATAGTGTAGGAGATCGAGCTATACCTCCTTTATTTAACTTACGTAGTCTAAAGGGGAAAGAAGCGTTAGAAGGGATTTCAAAAACCAACGCCCCCAAAAGTTATCAGATCTATAATCAACTTTTTAGTTCCCCGCAAGATTGGACGTTTTTAATTACCGGCAATATGGCAATACAGGAAATTATACCACTGGTACAGACCTATTTGAGCAACATTCCCCAAAAAGAAACAACACAGACAGATTGTTCCTCCATCCATCATTCTCCCGATTTTAGCTTACAAGGCCCTAAAAAGCAAACGGTTTATAGTGCTACTCCTATGGAAAATGTCATGTATCAGGCCAGTTATTATAGAGGGCGTTCAAACACTAAAAATCGATGGAAAGAAAGCTTAAGCTTAGAAGTGTTTAGTGAGCTTACCGAAATTATGCTCAAACGTTTACGGCATGAAAAAGGATTTTCAATTTATAATTACGGCACGTACGGTCATTACAATTTAGATGAACAACGTCATCAATTTTCTTTTTTAATCACCTGCCAGCCGGATGAATTAACGCCCATACAAAAGGAAATCGGGCTAATTATAAACGAGCTGAAAAAGGGTAAAATTATACGTGAATACTTTCTTCGGGCGAAGGAAAAAATTTCAGTGAAGTATGCTAGTGATAATCTTAGAAAACATCGTACGATGCAACAGCTACTTTTTGAGCATTTACGTTATGAGCAGGATTGGAAAAACTTGAACCTTTACCAAAATTTCATCAATACCCTTACGCTAGAAGATATGATAGGCATGGCCAATACCTATTTTAAAGACAACAATAAAGTAGAAGTGATTATGAAGGGAGAGGAAAGGTTATAACGAAATAAAGAAGCACACCATTGTAGTGTGCTTCTTTTCTTTTTTATGAGATTAATATATTTTACAGCTCAACCGGAGTGGTACGCGTGGTCTTCTTTAAAGAATTAAAATCTTGAAGATCATAAATGTCATGAATACTACCATCGGGTAATCTAACTTGACAATTATTTGCTCCTACTACACCGCAATTAATTTCTGGGATTGGCACCCACGTGCCTCCGTTACGGAAATAATCCATGGCTTGTTCATTTCCTAATTCTACGGTCGTAAACGACATACCCGTAGCAAAAATTAATGCCAATACGGGAATTAAAAATTTAGTTTTCATAATGTAAAAATTTTAGTATTAATAAAAATGCTTACTCTCTTCTACAGGTTTTCAGCTTTCCCCTGTCTGTTGCGCAACAAAAATTTTTATTCCTTATCTTCTATCTTCTATCTTCTATCTTCTATCTTCTATCTTCTATCCTCTATCCTCTATCCTCTATCCTCTATCTTCTATCCTCTATCCTCTATCCTCTATCTTCTATCTTCTATCTTCTATTTTCTCTATTTTCGACTCTCTATTTTCTCTCTTCTATCCTCTCTTCTCTTTTTCCTAGCTCTAATAACATAAAGTCCCATAAAAGCGAAAGCAATGCCTACCCCATTTAGTAAAAGATGCTGTTTCCAACTCAATAAGCTACTCACACCCCCACAAGAGCAGGGCTGGTAAGGTGCCCACCAGAGAAGGGCGACTATATATACAGCGTAGAGGCTTAACAAACCCACCACCACGAGCAATGAAGGTTTAATATAATGCTGTACTAGTAGGCTTAAGGCTATGCTAATTTCAAGAAAAGGGAGGCTCCAAGCCAAGACGTTAATAAAACCGGGGTTTTTGGGTAAAAGGGGCGAATTGTATAAATTATTATAAAACGCGTCTCCCGTTAACAGCTTCGTTAATCCTGCGTAAAAAAAGAGTATTAAAAATCCATAGCGTATAAAATGGAGTATATAGATGTTTGTTTTCATGAGTAAATCATTTTATAGATATAAAGGTCTATAAAACAAGTTTTCCATGCGGTATAAAGTATTGACGGTTAGGTATTTTTAAGAACGTACCTTGTCACTTCGAGTGTTTTTTGTAAAATGCAATGAAGCTAAAAATGTATCGAGAAGTTTCAGCCTGCTGTTTATCTTTACCATATTTTTAGACATTAAACCTTTCATTTTTCCCCGGCCTATCGAAAATATTGCGTAAAATTAGTAGTGATGGAAGCGTAAAATTTTAGGCTGTTTGAGTGAAACGAGTTCCTAAAATTTTATCACCAACCTCTTATGTTCTTACGCTATTTTAACTCCGGCCTACTTTTCATGAATGTAGCAAAATCAAGAAAAAACTTAGCGTAGGATGCGGAGGATAGCCTAGCGTAGCGGTTGCTATCCGCAGGTTAAAGTTTTTTAGTAGCTTTTCAAATTCAGGAAAATAAGCCTAGACTTTTTTCTTAGTTTTTGCGGCAATGGCAAAAAGTAAATACTACTAGGCTGTCTAACCGCAGGGAGTTCCTAAAATTTAGCTTTCGAGCCAACAATTTAGCAATAGTTTCGTAAGCCTAGATTTTTACTGCATCCGACGACTAGAGGGAGAGGAATGCATTTTTAAAGCAATGAAAAAAATGAATCCCCCCACGTTGTTCGCCCGAAGGGAGAGGAATGCAAAGCGTAGCGATCGCTATCCGCATTTTAGCAGCTTTTCAAAAAAAATACTTGCTGTGATATTTCTATTTTCTTGTTAAAGAATATTGTTTAAATCTTGACTCCCGATTATCGCCATAATTTCTACGGTATCGTTATTTATTTTATAATAAATACTATCAGAACCACAGATACAGCGTCTATATCCTTTCTTTATAAATTCAACCGATTCAAATGAATAGGGTTGTTTGGCTATGATTTCAAAATATTCAAAAAATGTTTCAAAATATTTATCCGCTTGGTTAACACCAAATTTTTGTACCCCGTATTGATGAATTCTTATTAAATCTTTTTTAGCTAGATTACTTAATCTATAATTAGCCATTCAGTAAAGACTTTGATTGAGCTAATATTTGTGACTTACTATCAGATGTAAACCCACTATTCTCAGCTTTATCTAGTCTAGATTTTATCCAATCAATTTGAATTTGTTGTTTTCTTGCTTGCCTAATTAAGTCATTAACAAGTTCACTTTTACTGGCATATTCTTTATTGTCAACTTGACTTTTCAACCAGTTATCATTTGGTTCCGTAAATGAAATACTCTGCCGTCCCATAATGTTAATTTTGATGTAAATTTACACCAAAAATGCATATTATCCAAAACTTGTTCTTTTGGGTTAGATTCAAAATACTTTAAACATTAAACATTTTATCCCCCCGTCCTATCGAAAATCCTGCGTAAAATTAATAGTGATGAAAGCGTAAAATTTTAGGCTGTGTGAGTGGAGCGATTTTCTGAATTTTATCAACAACTTATATTCTTACGCTATTTTTAACTCCGGTCTACTTTTCATGAATGAAGCAAAATCAAGAAGAATGAAAACATTCCTTCTCAATACTTTTCCTTCCATTACCCTTACAGAAATCGAAATGAAAACAAAACGGCTGTCAGTTCGAGTGTTTTTTACGAAATGAAATGGAGTTAAAAATGTATCGAGAACAGGGTTGAAATTCCTAAGAGGATGACAAAAGAAGCCAAAGTTTTAGAACAACCCGGTCTACTTTTCATGAATGAAGCAAAATCAAGAACAATGAGAACATTCCTTCTCAATGCTATTCCTTCCATTACCCTTACAGAAATCGAACTGAACACAAAACGGCTGTCAGTTCGAGTGTTTTTAACGAAATGCAATGGAGTTAAAAATGTATCGAGAACAGGATTGAAATTCCTCAGAGGATGACAAAAGAAACCAAAGTTTTAGAACAACCCGGCCTACTTTTCATGAATGTAACAAAATCAAGAAGAATGAGAACATTGCTTCTCAATACTTTTCCTTCCATTACCCTTACGGAAATCGAAATGAACACAAAACGGCTGTCAGTTCGAATGTTTTTAACGAAATGCAATGGAGTTAAAAATGTATCGAGAACCACTAACAGCTAATATTTTACCTCATAACCCTCCCTATTTATGTTTAAAATAACTCGGAGGTTTGCCATACTTCTTTTTAAAAGCCCGGGAAAAATGAGAAGCGCTTTTAAAGCCGTGATTATGAGCTACTACTTTAAGAGAAGTAGGAGTAAACTTAATCATGAGCATCGCCATTTCTAAGCGTTTTTCTAAGTGCAATTTAAAAACCGTAGTTTGGTATAATTCTTTAAACCCCGTTTTGAGTTTAAACTCATTTAAATGGAACTTCCGGGCAAGATTGTGAAGCGGAGGTAATTTACAATGTAAATTTTCCAAAACAAATTGATGTACCGCTCTTATTTTTTGAAAATCGGCTTGTAACTGGATGTTTGTATAAGAAGCAGCAGGGTCTTTTGCCACAGGGCTAAGCGGGCTTTCATGCTCATAAGCAATGGGTAACCCTCGAAAAAAGTAATAAGCATCTTCGCCATCCCATAGGCGATGGCAAAAACTCCAACAGGAAAGCGAATGTTTTTCTTGGGTCTGAAAACACAGTAAGGTTTTTAAGGAATTTTGAGGAGAGGTAGCGTTTAAATGGGTGCCGATTTGTTCTTGCAGTTGTCGGTAAGCTCCTGTTGTCATATGCTTCGCCAAGGCTTGATGCAATAATTTTTCTTGTGGATAACCTAAGAGTTCTTGAAAATAGCGGTTGGTTCCGCAAATCTCAAACGACTCATTTAAAACGAACACAAAAGGACCGGTAATGTTACGTTCGTTAAATGAGCCCGAATACACAAAAAAATCACCTAACTCTTCAGCAAGTAAATTTAAAAGGATTTCAAAATCTTGGATAGTGTCTTCATGATGTTCTATAGGTATACGGTGTGAAAAGTTCCCCTTGGCTAATTCAAAAATCATAAGCCGTAAGTTTTCTAGCCGATATTCTTTTGAATTATAAGTCATGAATAAATTGGTTTAGGTAGGTTAAGGCTTCATCGCGTTGGGTGAAAATTGCGCTGGGAACTACTGGCTGATTAATGTTTTTAAAAAAACGGGTAAGCTCCTGCGTGCTATGCGGTTGTACCCAATACGCCACGGCTTTGATTAATAAAGAGCCTTCTACAGCTAAATAATGACGGGCCTTTTTGGTGGGTAAACTTAACGCGCGGATATCACATAAGACCGGATAGGCTTGTTCACGCTGTAATTGTAACCGAGCAGCAACCAGCTGGCGGGCTACGTTTTCATCGAAACTCCCAATAGGTAAATAGGTGAAATACAGTATACCGTTACTAAGGAGCATTTCTGCGTAAGAATGCTTAAAAAAATTATGCATGCGGAGGACTTTACCAACCAAATTACAAAGAATTATTTGGTTTAATAGGTAAAGGAGCTCCGGTAACCCGTAAATATCATCGATAAAGGCTTGTTTTTGTATTGAAGTTTGCCTCGTGCGGATTAAAATTTGATTCTAAGGGATTTTATGCTACAGACGTATAGGGATCTCCTAAAAAATGAAAATCATTTTTATAGCTTCAAGTATTAAAATTGTTAAATCACTTAAAATTCCGCTTATGGCTCAGATTAAACACAATCATTTTTTAGACACGGTCGATCGTGTTTTTAGTCACGCAAAAGACTGTAATATTTTACATTTACAAGCTGAAGGAACGTACTTTGATGGACGTTTTATTGAAATTAAAGGAAAAAAATTATACCATTTTGGAACCACCGGGTATTTAGGACTGGAACAGGACCCTCGCTTAAAGAAAGGAGCTATTGATGCTATTCGCAATTATGGAACGCAATACCCCTTATCGAAATCTTATATCGCGCATCCGTTATACCAAGAACTGGAAGGTTTAATTGAGCAGTTGTACGAACAGCCGGTAATTATTGCCAAAAATGCTACCCTGGCACATATGGCGGCACTTCCTGTATTAGTAGGCGATCGTGATATGATCATTTTAGATCATCAGGTGCATTGGAGTGTGCAAGATGCTGCCAAACGTTTAAAACTACGCGGGGTGAAAATTGTGCTATTGCGTCATAATCGATTAGACCTGTTGGAAGAAAAAATTAAGGAGTGGGGGTCTAAAGCGGAACATATTTGGTATATGGCCGATGGCGTATATTCGATGTATGGCGATTTTGCGCCCGTAAAACAGTTACAGAACTTGGCTGAAAAATACCCGCAATTACGCTTATATTTTGACGATGTACACGGAATGAGCTGGGCAGGAAGCAAAGGCAGAGGCTATGTATTTCAAGAAATGGGCAGGGTGCCGAAACATAGTGTGATTATAGGAACGCTGAGTAAAACCTTTGGAGCAAATGGATCGCTTATTATTTGTGGTGATCCACAATGGCATGAGAAAATTAAGAATTTTGGAGGCTCACTAACATTTTCCGCTCAATTAGATCCGGCTTCTGTAGGAGCTGCCATTGCTTCCGCAAAGATTCACCTTTCTAAGGAAATAGAAGCGATGCAGAAAGCGCTGCAAAGTAAAGTACATTATTTTAATCGGCTTATTGAAGAAGCACATCTTCCTTTAGTGGCGCATAATAATTCTCCGGTGTATTTTCTCGCTACCGGGATACCCGAAACAGGATATACGCTTACACAAGCCTTACTTAAAGAAGGTTTTTATGTGAACATGGGGTTATTTCCGGCGGTTCCTTCTAAGAATACGGGGTTACGAATTACCTTATCCAAGCATAATCAAAAAGAAGAAATCTATGCCTTGGTGCAGGCACTAAAATCACTTTATCCAAAAGTAATGAAAGCTACCGGCAATAGTTTTGTGCAATTGCGAGCAGCGTTTCAGCAGGATTTTTATGGATTAAAAGAAATCTCTTCTACTGTTTCGGAGGACGTAAATTGTCAACGAGTTGAAAGCATTCAAGACATTGCACCAGAAGAATGGAATACGCATATGAAGGGGAAGGGGATATTAGATTGGAACGGACTAAAATTTACGGAAGAAGCCTTTAAAGAATCAACCACTGCTCACGAGGCATGGCAGTTTTTTTATTTCCGTATGGTAGATGCTGAAAATGAACTAATCGTTTTGGCAGCTTTTAGTCTTAGCCGATGGAAAGATGATGTGTTAGCCCCTGAGTCGCTTTCTAAGCAGATAGAAGAACACCGAAAAAAAGATCCGTTTTGGCGCAGCTCTCCTGTATTAAGCTTGGGTTCCTTGTTCTCTGATGGATTGCCTTTTTATTGCAATACCAAACATAGCGCTTATAAAAAAGCGATGCGCATGCTTTTTCAACAACTGGATACCTTAGCGCGTAAGCATAAAGTCGCTCAAATTGTTTGGCGGGATTTTCCTTTTAACAATAGTTGGGAGGCTTACTTTCTCAAACAAGGCTATATCCCGATAGCCATGCCGGAAGTCGCTCTTGTAGAAAAAATGACATGGAAAAACAGAAATGGTTTTTTACAAACCTTATCGTCACGTTCAAGAAAGCATTTTAAAAAGGATATTCTACCATACCAAGACTTGGTAAACGTACAAGTGGAAGAAAAGGTAACAGCGGTAAGGTTGGGCGCCTTTTATGAACTTTTTACCGCCGTGCATCAGCGCAATAAGGGTTTAAATACTTTTCGATACCCTATTGCTGTTTTTAAAAAAATGAATAGCTCCCCACAATGGGAATTTATCGTCATTTCTACAAATAATAGGGCAGAAGAGATCCTGTTAGGGGTAATGTTTTGTTATAAAAGCGAACAGGAAATATATGTGCCCAGCCTTATTGGGATTAATTATACCCATAACCAAACCTATGCGACTTATCGACAATTGTTATTTGAAAGTCTGCAACAAGCCAAGCGTTTAGGCTTTAAAAAAGTAGACTGGGGGATTAGTGCCAATTTCGAAAAACGAAAACTGGGCGCGCAATTATACCCGCAAAAGGCCTATATAAAAGCGGAAAATAATTTTTTAATGGATGAATTGGAAACCCAGGTGGGATAAATTTAACAGCAGAAAAATATGAAAAGGGCAGAACAATTCATTAAAAACTTTCAAGAACAAGTTGCTTGCCTAAAGCAAAAAAGATTAACTCCTAGCACGTTAGCCTTAAAAGGAATTTACCTGAGTAAGCGAACCTTAACGCAGCTCAAAAAATGGAATGAAGAGAAAGAGTTTGAAGCGGTGACCGATGAGGTGCATTTTTTTAAGAATTTGAAACCCGTCCCGATGAGCTATTTAATTTTCTTTACGGAAATGCGAATGTGCGAACTTCGAAAGCCCAAAGCTGGTTTACAGTTTCAGACTTCTTTTTTTAAAAAGGAATTGAAAACCATCAATAAATTCTTTTACCGTTATTCAGAATTTTCTAACTATATGGAAACGGAACAGTCCTATTTAGACCAGCAGTTTTTTTCGAAAACGCCACACGCTACCGAGCTAATACGCCCTTTGATTAATTATACACAGTTTTCAGAATTTGAAACTTCACACGATCTGTTATGGGCAAAGATAAAAGCCATGCATAAGTTGATTGATTATATTAAGCATGCCTTGGAAAACCTGCACAAAGAAAAATTCCCCATAGAAGGGGAGCAGGCTTATAACCTAAAATGGACAGCCTCGAAAGTAGCCATGACCGAATTGGTCTATGCCTTGTATTCCGCCCAAGCGGTAAACAGCGGAAAAGCCGACTTGAAAGAAATTGCCGGGGCATTTCAAAATATATTTCAAATCGATTTAGGAGATCTCTACCATACCTATGGAGAAATACGAGCTAGAAAAATGGAGCACACTAAGTTTATAGATCATCTTAAAATAGCGCTCCAACAACGCATGTACGAAGCCGATGAGTAGCATTTCTCTCTCTGAAAGAAGTAACACCCCCGCGAAAACCTATAGCCGGTTTTCGTTTTTTTACGAGCTAAGTTATCTAAAAGCCTAGGCAAACCCCTAGTGAGTCCACGGTAGATCGAGACCCGCGCGAGGGCCTAGCTACTTATCTCCAGCATAAAGTGGGAGCATAGTGGACTTAGCCTATTAATAATCATAAAACAGCAACTTTAAAACCATTGATATTATGGCATATTTAAACGAAAAGAACCAATTAGTCGGAAGGGTAGGCAATTTGATTTTCCGTATTGTAAAAGGGAAAGTTATCGTACAGGCTAGACCCGATTATACCCAATTAAAGCAAACCAAATCTACCCAAAAATCAGCCTTAGATTTTGGAACAGCCTCGAAAATTACCAACAAATTAAATTCTGGTTTACAAGAAATAGTTCAAGCCTACCATAGTCCGGAGATGTATAACCGAATGCGAAGCAAAATTCTTCAAGCTATGCGAACCCATACGGCATTACCCTTAGGAGAAAAGAATTTATGGGAAGGCACTCCTGAATTGTTGGAGGGTTTCGAGTTTAATCGTGAAAGTCAGTATAAAGATTTTTCTGATTTGTGGTTGGTCAACTGGCAAGTAGATGCGCAAAACAAAATCCATTTTACACAAAAGTCTTTTATACCAAGAACTCAACTTCATTGGTTGCCTTATACGGGGAGGATAGGAATAGGGTATTGGATTGGTGCCTTTCAACAAAAAGATTATAAACCTTGTCAACAACAGTTGCTTACCTTAGAGGTATCTCCCAATTACACCGAAGTACCTGTTCATAATTTTGTAAGTACTTCTTTCCCTTCTAATACGCTTATTATCGTTATCACAACTTTACTTTATTATAAGCAAGATCCGGTGCTTGGTGATATTTTGCTTAACCATAAGCAATGCCACCCTGCACGAATTTTGAAAGTATTTAAAGTGGAGTAGTATAAAGGATATATTGAATAAATCTTGGTTAATGTTGGAAGATAAAAATTTATTATTATGGGTAACTCAGTACGCTTAATTCTGCACACTACATTATTCACGACTACCGCTTATCGCATAAAGCAATAATACCTTAGGGGTAATTTAAATATCGGTTTTTTGATTTCAGCTAACCGCTAACTCGAACGATTTATTTAAAATAGAAATGTTAATGCACTGTTAAATCTATACCCCGGTTGTTCCCCCCTTGTGAAATGAAAGAACAAGAAGCGCTCATTTTTGGCCTATAAATCTTTTACACGATGCATCGAGATTTATGAGGTTTGAGAGAATGAACCTGCTAATCATTCTAATTTTTTCATTAGTTAAATTTTATTATTATGGCCGAACAATCAGGCATTATCAAATTAAAGGGAACGCTAGGAGGCATCTCTTTTTACAAAACCAGCGATGGGTATTTAGCACGCGAAAAAGGAGGGGTGAGTGCCCAACGTATTGCTACCGACCCTGTATTTCAGCGAACCCGGGAAAACAACGCGGAGTTTGCTACCGCCGGAAAAGCCGGCAAATTAATGCGTAACTCAATACAAGTACTACTACAGAACGCAAAAGATCGGCGTTGTGTAGGGCGTCTAACCCGAGCGTTATTAAGCGTTATCAAATCAGATACGGTAAATATACGAGGTGAACGCAACGTGCAAGAGGGCAATATGCAATTAATTAACGGTTTTGAATTTAATCAAAACGGGAAGTTGGGTTCTACCTTTTTTACTCCTTTTGTATGCGCGTTAGATCGAACCACAGGAGAGCTTAGCGTAGCTATAAGCAGTTACCAAGCAGCCGTAAGAATTGCAGCTCCCGGAGGCACTACCCACTACCGGTTAAGTCTTGCCGGAGTAGAACTGGATTTCGAAGAGAGTAGTTTTAATTTTGGAATGGAACAGACTACTATTTTACCACATTCCACAACAGCACAAGCGGCGAGTACGTTAACGGCAGCGTTAACGACCGATAGTACATTACCGGTTGTAGGTGTACTAGGCGTGGAGTTTTTTCAAGAAGTTAATGGCGAAATGTACCCGCTTAAAAACGGTGCTTTCAACTGCTTGGCAATAACTTTAGTAGATCAAGTATAGTATGGAACTGGTATTAAAACGAAGTTATTTCAAAAAGGGATCAAATGGGTCCCTCTTTATAAAAGGAAAGCTGTTGTGCCATTGCATTGAACTTCCTTGGAAAAATAATAAGCGATCACACTCGTGTATTCCTGAAGGGAAGTACCGGTTAAAACTTCGGTATAGCCCAAAGTTTAAATGGCATTTTCATGTGCTGGGGGTACCTAATCGGTCTTTTATTTTATTTCATCCTGCTAATAACGCTTTACGCGAATTACGGGGTTGTATAGCGCCGGTAAAACGCTTGAGTGGTCCAGGGAAGGGATTGGATTCCAGGGTAGCTTTTCAGCAATTGAAACAACAGGTGTATCCCGCTCTTAAGCGTAAAGAACCTGTGTTTCTAATTATTAATTCTTAAAAACAATAGCTTATGAAATTATCAGATAGAACCAAAAAACCAACACCTAAATTCTTTAAAGTCCTACGAACTATCGGACTTACCATAGCAGGAATCGGAGGTACCCTTGTGGCCGCTCCGGTAGCTTTACCCGCCATCGTGACGACGATTGCCGGTTATTTTACCGTAGCAGGAGGGGTGTTAAGTGGCGTAAGTCAATTAACCGTAAGTGATGATGAACGTGCTTTAAAAGATGAAAAATAGTAATTTTTTAGTGAATGGCACAACGGGAGGCACCATTTGTAGTGTTTTGCCAATGTTGAATTCTGAAGAGATTATGCGAACCATCGCCTTGGCTGCGATTGGAGCATTAGTAAGTTTTGTGGTTACGTTTCTTATAAAAGCTTATTTTAAGCAAGACAAGTAAACGCAATATACTGAAGTGATTAAAAGGACTGTCTCTTAGGAGACGGTTCTTTTTTTGTTACCATTTTACGCACAACTTAGCTAATTAAAATTTAATAAATACAGCTTTTAAAATACTACGATTAGAAAAGTAACCGAAAGAATGGAAAAAAATTATAAAAATTTTAAAGCTTGTTTTTCTTTTAAAGATTTGATTTAAAGTATCTTCAAAACAAAAACTAATTATGAAGAATTTAAAACTAGCAATTATTTATTATAGTGCCACAGGGACAAATTATAACTTGGCAAAAGAAGCTGAAACTGCAGCGAAAAACATAGGCGTAAAGGAAATTCGTTTTAGAAGAGTAGAAGAAACAGTACCTGAAGAGGTGATGAAAGAAAATGAAGATTGGTTTAAGCATTACAACAAAACGAAAGATATAAAAATAGCTTCGGTAGATGATCTAGATTGGGCAGATGCTATTATATTTAGTGCGCCAACGCGTTACGGAAATTTACCATCTCAGTTAAAAAGTTTACTCGATGCAACAGGAGGATTGTGGCAAAAAGGAAAATTGGTAAATAAAATAGTGACTGGAATGACAAGTGCTGCAAATCCACACGGCGGTCAAGAAACTACACTACTTTCCTTATATAAAACAATGATGCATTGGGGCGCAATAACCGTTGCTCCGGGTTATGCAGATCCGATTATATTTGAAACCGGAGGGAACCCTTATGGGTTTAGTATGGTAGGCGGGAAAGACCTTGACGATAAACAGAAAAAGGCGATCGCAGTGCAAGTAAAAAGAGCTCTAGAAGTAGCAGAAAAGCTAAGTTAAAATAGCTCTTAAATTAAATTATAAAAAGGGTCGAACTTCATATAGTTTGATCCTTTTTCTTTTAATAATATAATATATAGGCTGTTCATCAAAAATGTAAAACTCTTAAAAACTTCTATAGATAATTAAGAATATTTTTTACTCTCAAGTTGTTGAGCTAAATCCGCTGGTTTAAATTCAGGGACTAATTCTTTTAAGGTGCAAATGGCGGTTTCAGCTTCATAGCGTTTTACACTATCAAGAAGTTTAGTAAGCAAAGCTTTTTTCGAAGCATCAAAATTATGAGTAGCTTGGGCGATCATAATTTTTTCGTGATGCGTAGGCAGTGTAGATTCTTTATCGGCCAAGAGTTCTTCATAAAGTTTTTCTCCGGGGCGTAAACCGGTAAATTCAATTTGAATATCCTTATAAGGAACCAAGCCTGTAAGGCGAATCATATGTTGGGCTAAATCGATAATTTTAATAGGAGAACCCATGTCAAAAACATAAATCTCGCCCCCATTTCCCATAGCGCCGGCTTCAAGAACGAGTTGACAAGCTTCATCAATAGTCATAAAATACCGCGTAATTTCGGGATGTGTAACAGTAACGGGACCATTTTCGGCAATTTGTTTTTTGAAATGTGGAATTACCGAACCATTCGAGCCGAGTACATTCCCGAAACGCGTGGTAATAAATGTGGTATAATGATTTTGTTGTAAAGCTAACGATTGAATATAGAGTTCAGCGGAACGCTTAGAAGCGCCCATAATATTGGTAGGGTTAACCGCTTTGTCAGTAGAAACAAATACGAAACGTTCAATTTTAAATTCAAGCGCTAAATCGGCTACATTTCGAGTTCCTTGAAAATTAACACTTAAGGCTTCGATGGGATTCGATTCCATCATCGGAACGTGTTTATAGGCCGCTCCGTGGAAAACAATTTCAGGTTGAAATTCTTCAAAAAGTTGACGTAATCTTTTTTTTCGGCGTACGTTACAGATGATTTTCTCATAACATAAGCCTTGTGATTCCTCATAATTTTTATCCAATTCAACCACCAATTCATGAAGGGGTGTTTCCGCTTGGTCTAATAAAAGAATTCTTTTTGGTGAAAAAGGAATTAGTTGACGCACAATCTCGCTACCAATAGATCCCGCAGCACCGGTCACTAAAATCGTTTTATTATGGTATAAGCCCCGTAATTTTTCACGATCTAATTGAATAGGAGAACGCTGTAATAAATCTTCAATCTTAATCGCTTGAAGATTTCCGTAACCTGACTGTCCTTGCCAGTCTTGTAATTTTGGTAGTTTATAGATCTTTAATTGCAGGTCTAATAGCTTCCCTAAAATAGGACTGTCATTTTCACGGAGTTTTTGTAAATTGGCATCACTAACAATTACTGCATCGGCAAGGGTTGAGCTTTTTTCAAGTTGCTCGATATTATAAATAGGAAGGTTGAAAATACGGGTTTGATGAGACTTTGAATGATTGCAAATAAAACCAATAACCTTAAAACTGTTGTCATTTTCAGAGATAATTCCTTCGGCCATCGCTATGTCTTCTCTATCGATTCCGAGAATATAAGCGGTTTTTCTCTTTTTACTACGGTTCATAACTTGGTAGGTCTTTTTAATCACCACTCGGAAAAAGAAAAGAAAAGAAAAGGCTATAAAACCGAATACGATAATTCCGGCATCTAAAATGAGTTTTTCTCCAGTAAGCCAAAAATAAATTCGATTAATTAATAGTAAACTAATTACTGAAACACTTGTTACCCGTAATTGTTTAATGGCATCGCGAAAACTCGAATAGCGAACTAATCCGGAATAAGATTTAAATAGTAAAAAACAGCAGCCTTGCACCCCAAGCATGATCCAAATACCTATAGATGTTGTAAAAATAGGATAAACACCTTCGGTGCTAAATACAAGAAAAAAAGCACATTGTGCCGCTAGAAAGCTTAGAAATAAATCAATTAAAAAAATATACTTTCGCGGAACATAATTTTTTACTAGTGGTTTGGCAAGCTTAATTAGTAAAGTGCCAACCTTCTTTGTTCGCTCTATCATTTCATATCAACATTATGCACTTGTATTACCTGGGGAGTAATACGGCAAAGGTAATATTTTTTAACAACTTTGTTTTAAAATTTTCAAAAATAGAAGCGATAAAAATTTTTGATTTGAAGCATCATTATTTAGGTGAATAGATTAATAGGCCATGGTATAGGCTAAAATTTTCAAACTGAATACTTTACTTTTAAATAAAATGAAGATAAGTATGAAAGTTCTGAAGAGAACTAAATAAAAATTCTTCCATATGTTTACCTTTGTATGAATACGTAAAAATAAGGATATGAGTTTGTTTTTTCCTACCAAAATAGCCTTGTCAGAAGTAATAAATGGAATGGTGGATATTCACAATCATTTGTTGCCCGGGATAGACGATGGAGCACAAAACGAAGATGAGACGTTAAAAATGCTGAATTCCTACGCTAATTTAGGAATAAAGAAAATAGTAACTTCCCCTCATGTGATGGAAGGAAATTACCCTAATTCTGTGCATACTATTCAACAAAAACTAGAGCAAGTTCAGAAGTTAATAGAAGAAAAAAAAGCAGAAGTAAAAGTTGAAGGAAGCGGAGCTGAATATATGTTGGAAGAGAATTTTAGAACTTTATTGAAAAAGAAAGAGATTTGTACAATAGCGAAAAAATATGTCTTAGTAGAAATGTCTTATTTTCAAGCGCCTTTAAATTTAGAGGAAATTATTTTTGAAATTGAACACACGGGATATATTCCTATTTTAGCGCATCCCGAACGCTATAATTTTTATAAAGACGAAAAGGACTATGCTAAATTATTGGAATTAGGCTGTAAATTTCAGCTTAATCTATTGTCGTTAAGTCGGCATTACGGAGAGCACGTACAGAAAAAAGCTTTTTCATTATTAAAAAAAGGATCGTATACTTTTCTAGGGACCGATGCTCACCATGAAAAACATTTGGAGAAGATAGCGACTATAAAAGTTAAAAAGAGTCAAGCGGAAGAAATTAAAAAATTGGTAAAAAATAATAATGCACTTTTTAAAAAATAATTTTTGAAAAACTAGTTATTGAAGACTTGAGTAAAAGTTAATGTATTGCTAACGGTATTTGCTGTAAAAAGAAAATAGAGGCTTTTTATCTTAAAAAACTTATCTATATTTGCAATCTTATGAGAAAGATTTTAGTAGTCCTTATACTTGTCAGTTTAGCAAGCTGTGCAACTAAGAAAGAAGTATTATATTTTCAAGATATAGATCAAGCTGAATTAGCAGCGGTAGATTCTTTATATCAGCATCCGAAAATTCAGGTAAATGATATTTTAAAGATAGATATTACCGCGTTAGAAGAAGAAACCACTTTACCGTTTCGTTTTGAAAAGCTGCAAGTGCAAAACAATAGACAACTTGACCTCTTAAAACTAGATGGCTATTTAGTAGGTAAAGATGGAACTATTACTTACCCACAACTTGGAGAAATAGAAGTGCTTGGGAAAAGTACACAAGAAGTTCAAACTTTATTAAAAAATAAGCTTACAGCATTTATAAAAGACCCCTCTGTAAAAGTACGATTGATTAATAACAAGTTTACTATTATGGGTGAAGTAAAAGCTCCCGGTACTTATACGACTACTGAAGAGGTGGTTTCGTTACCGCAAGCGTTGGGAATGGCAGGAGATTTAACCATAAACGGGAAAAGAAAAAATATTCTCATTATACGACAAACTGAAGGGCATCAAGAAACAAAACGGATAGATCTTACCCAGTCCGATTGGTTAAATACAGAATATTATTATTTAAAACCGAATGATATTGTTTACGTAGAGCCTAATAACCCAAAAGTGCGTTCCGCAGGATTTATAGGAAGTTTGGGTTCATTGTTATCGTTAGCCTCAATTATGTTAAGTGCCGCAGTAATAATTTTTAGATAGGAAATAAATGATAGAACAAGCACAGCAACCCTATCAGAATAAAGAAGAAGAGCAGGGAGAAGATTTAAAGCAACTCATCGTTAAGTATTTAAGGTATTGGCCATGGTTTGTAGGTACTGTAATACTTGCTTTATTTTTAGCATTTATTTACTTGCGTTATGCTCCTAAAATTTTCCAGACCAATACAGAAATTAAAGTCTTAAAGGAAAACGAAAGCGGCTTAGATCTTACCGGTTTACAAGGGGCAAGTACTTTATTCGATATGAGTAAAGTGAATTTGGAAAATGAAATCCAAATCTTAAAGTCGAGAAGGATATTAGGGACAGTGGTAAACGATCTTGAATTAAGCACCCGTTATTATAAGGAAGGAAATGTAAAGAATGCAGAGCTGTGGAAAGAAAATGTCCCCTTTAATATCAGATGGAATCTGCACGATTCTCTTATAAATAAAGAAGAAGAAAAGCTTTTTAGGATCATTTTTACTGAGGCCGACAAATTTATTGCTCAGAAGGAAGGATCGGAAGAGGAAAAAAATGCAATCTTAAATGAAGCAGTAAATGTAGAGGGGTATACTTTTGAAGTCATTTTAAACGAAGATTATACAGGAGACTATCAAAAAGCCCTGCAAGATGAGGTGTTTTTGATAGCTTTTAATGCTCCTGAAAAAGTCGTGAATAGTCTTTCCAGACAGATTCAAATATCTCCGGTAGGTGAAAAAAGTGAAATATTAAATATATCTCTAAAAGGGCAAACTCCACCAAAAAATGAGGCGATTTTAAATCGGTTAACGTATCAATTCAACCATGATGGAATTCGAGATAAGCAGCGTATATCGGAACGTACAGGAGAATTTATAGACGAACGTCTAAAATTTTTATTTAAAGAACTTGATACGGTAGAACGAGGAATTGTAGATTATAAACAAGATAATGATTTTGTAGATATTGAAGCCAATGCCACTCAATTATTTACGAAAGAAGGGCAGGCAGAAGCGAGACGTTATGAGCTTGAAACACAAAAAGCAGTAGCGGAAGATTTTAGTGAGGTGTTGAAACAAGGTGAAGAATATACATTATTGCCTGCAAACCTAGGTATCGAGAACGAAAGTGTAAATACCCTTACAGAATCGTATAATGAATCGGTGTTACAAAGAGAGAAATTGCTTATCTCTGGTACGCAACAGAATCCATTGATTTTAAATTTAGAAGAGAAACTTAATCGTATAAAAAAGAATATTACTCGGAGTGTCACTGCGTATATAAATAGTCTGGAAATCTCTCTTCGAAATATCCGTCAGCGTGAAAATGTTTCTTCTGGTCAGCTGGGTACGCTTCCTAAAAAGGAAAAAGAAATCAGAGCAATTACACGTCAGCGTGAGGTAAAAGAAAAGCTATACTTGTTTTTACTTCAAAAAAGGGAAGAGGCAGCTTTACAATTTGCTACGACTGCACCAACTATAAAAATGGTAGATTACGCCTATACACAACCAGAACCGGTAGCTCCAAAAAGTGCCATTATCTTATTAGCGGCATTAATTTTAGGTTTATTGTTGCCATTTGGTGTTTTATATGTGAAGTTTTTATTAGATACTAAAATTTCGAATAAAGAACAGGTAAAGCGTTTATTAGGAAGTAATATTCCTGTAGTAGCTGAAATTCCACAAGTTGAAAAACAACACGCTGTCATTTTAAAAGCGTTCGATCGTACAGTTATAGCAGAGGCTTTTAGAATTTTACGGACAAACTTATCCTATTTTAAATCACCGGACAAAAAACTTGATGAAGCGCAAGTGATCTATGTAACTTCTTCTACTAAAGGAGAAGGAAAAACATTTACGTCTATTAATTTGGCAAGTACCCTAGCTGCCACGGGTAAAAAGGTGCTATTAATGGGATGTGATCTACGAAACCCCCAACTGCATACCTATATCAAAAAAGGGAAAAATGCTCCTGGGGTGTCATCCTATTTATATGATTCATCGGTGAACATAAACGATATGGTCATTAAAGAGGTGTTAGATATAAAAAATTTGGATATCATTTTATCAGGAAGTATTCCTCCTAATCCTGCTGAGTTATTACTGAATGGTCGTTATGATATGTTAATGGAATATGTAAAAGGTAATTATGATTATGTGATAGTGGATACCGCGCCTACTATTCTTGTAACAGATACCTTATTAATTTCTAATCATGCTGATCTTACCGTGTATGTAGCAAGAGCTAACTATACCGATATAAAGCTTATGGAACATATTAAAGAAATGTATCATCAGCAGAAGCTTAAAAATATTGCTCTTGTAATTAATGGGGTAGAAGAAAAAGGAGGTTATGGATATAATTATGGTTATGGATACGGTTATTCTGAAGCTTCTCCTGTTAGCCGATGGAAGTTTTGGAAAAGATAATTTCAATTTTTATTTAAATAGTTCTCTTATATCCTCATCGAAATTTATACAAGATTAATTACAATCTTTATATCTTTGCGATACGATGAGCAAAAATGAAATTTCAGAAAATTCACCAGAAGTTGTAACTATAGGATTAGGCTATATCGGGTTACCGACTTCTGCATTAATCGCACAAGGAAAAACAAAAGTTTTCGGTGTAGATTTAAATCAAACAGTAGTTGATACGATTAATAAAGGGAAAATCCACATCGTAGAACCTGAATTAGATAATGTAGTTGAAGAAGCCGTAAAGACAGGTTATTTTTCAGCGGGTTTAAAACCGCAAATAGCGAATACCTACGTTGTAGTAGTTCCCACGCCTTTTAAGGGAAATCATGAACCCGATATTTCCTATGTTGAAGCAGCCACGCAAGAAATAATTCCGCTTTTAAAAGAAGATGATTTATATATAATTGAATCCACTTCACCGGTAGGAACAACTGAGAAAATGCTAACCCTTATTGAAACTAGTCGTCCGGAACTGAAGGGTAAAATAAATGTAGCTTATTGTCCCGAACGCGTGTTACCAGGAAATGTGATGTACGAATTAGTTCATAACGATCGCGTAATTGGCGGTATAAATAAAAAAAGTACAGATAAAGCGGTAGCATTTTATAGAAAATTTGTAAAAGGACAGTTGCATAAAACAAATGCGAGAACTGCCGAAATGTGCAAACTTACAGAAAACGCATCTCGCGATGTACAAATTGCTTTTGCCAACGAACTCTCTTTAATTTGTGACAAAGCCGATATTAATGTATGGGAGTTAATAAATCTTGCAAATAAACACCCGCGTGTAAATATTTTGCAGCCCGGTTGTGGTGTTGGGGGTCATTGTATTGCGGTCGATCCTTATTTTATCACTTCAGAATTTCCGATGGAATCTAGATTAATAGGGAAAGCGAGAGAGATCAACAATTATAAATCTTTTTGGTGTGCTGAGCAAATCAGAAATGCTAAACATCAATTTCAGTTAAAGCACGGCAGAACACCTTCCATTGCATTAATGGGATTAACATTTAAGCCTAATATAGATGATCTAAGAGAATCGCCTGCAAAATATATCGCTCAAAAAGTTTTACAAGATGCTAAAGAAGAAACCTATTATATGGTAGAACCGAATATTAAAGAGCATCAGGTTTTCAAGCTTACCGATTATAAAATTGCGGCTGAAAAGGCAGATATTGTTGCATTTTTAGTAGCACATAAAGAATTTAAATCGTTAACATTTAAATCTCATCAGCAAATTTTGGATTTTTGCGGAATAAAAAGTAATCTTAGCTAAAAGAAAAAATATGGAACACGATAAGCGTCCTTGGGGGCAATATTGGGTATTAGAAGATTCAAAAAGCTATAAAGTAAAGCGTGTAGAAGTTCATCCTAACCATCGTCTTTCTTATCAATACCATCATAAGCGTTCCGAAATTTGGACGATTGTTCAAGGTGTCGGTCAAGTCACTATCAACGGAGAAGTAAAAGAATACGGAGTAGGCGAAGTAGTTAAAATTCCGCAAGGAGCAAAACATAGAATTGCCAATCCAAAAGAAGATGAAAATTGTGTTTTTATTGAAGTACAAGTAGGAACTTATTTTGGTGAAGATGATATAGTAAGAATTCAAGACGATTATAGTAGAGAATAATCTATTGAAAAATTTATAGCTTTTGAAAACTAAACATCTTATAATTTTTGGAACCAGACCCGAAGCTATTAAAATGGCTCCTTTGGTAAAATGCTTTCAAAAAGAAGAAACATTTGAAACGAAAGTTTGTGTAACCGCGCAACATAGAGAAATGCTAGATCAAGTCATGGATTTTTTTGAAATCACGCCTGATTTCGATTTAGACTTGATGAAGCCAAACCAAAATTTGTATACACTTACTGCTGAAATAATCGTCCAGCTAAAAACTGTTTTAGAAGAATTTCAGCCGGATTATGTATATGTTCATGGCGATACTACCACTACAATGGCTGCAAGTATTGCTGCTTTTTATAGTGGCGCAAAAGTTTGTCATGTAGAAGCAGGTTTACGCACTCACAATAAACGATCTCCCTTTCCAGAAGAAATTAACAGACAATTAACCGGAAGAATTGCAGATATTCATTTTGCACCTACTGAAACTTCTAAAGAGAATTTAGTAAAGGAAAATATTCCACTAGAAAATATTTTAGTAACCGGAAATACCGTTATCGATGCTTTACTTTCCAGCGTGAAAAAAGTAAACGAAAATCCCACACCAGTAGTTGAAAATCTAAAGGAAACTTTTCAAGAGAAAGAGGTAATTCTTATCACAGGACATCGTCGTGAAAATCATGGTAAAGGGTTTGAAAGAATCTGTAAAGCGTTAAAAGAAATTGCTAAACAAAATCCTGAAACACTTCTAGTCTATCCTGTACATTTAAATCCGAAAGTTCAGGAACCGGTTAACCGAATATTACACGAAGTAAAAAATGTTATGTTGATTGAACCGTTGGCTTATCAAGATTTTATTTGGTTAATGAACAGGTCTAAATTAATCATTACTGACAGTGGTGGGGTTCAAGAAGAGGCGCCAAGTTTAGGAAAACCGGTTTTAGTTATGCGAGATACAACAGAACGTCCTGAGGCTGTTGAAGCAGGAACGGTTATTTTAGTAGGGACTAATTCAGAAAAAATAGTTAGCGAAGCTACAAAACTACTTCAAAATTCTAATGCTTTTGAAAAAATGAGCAAACGACATAATCCGTATGGAGATGGAAAAGCTTGTAATAGGATTTTAGAACACATGAAAAAGTTGTAATCAAATACATTGTTCTTTCTTCCTAAAAGTTATAGAAAAACTATTTCAATTTATTTTTATTTTTTTTGAAAAGCTCACATTCACTATTTAGTGAATTGGTTTAATTCATAGGGAATAAAAAAAGCGTCGATATTATCGACGCTTTTTTTATCAAAATATTTATCTACTAATTATTTTAATTTGAAAGTAACTCTTCTTACTAATTGACGAGCTCCTCCTGAAGATTTATCTACTGAAGTATCTTCACCACTTCCAGTGTGGCTTAATCGATCTGCGTTTACTCCCGCTGCAACTAAAATATCATAAACTTCTTTAGCACGACGCTCAGAAAGTGTCTTGTTGTAACCTGGATCCCCAATTTCATCTGCATAACCAATTAGTTCTGCTTCAGCATTTTCATGCTCCATCATATACTTAATTAAGTAATTTACAGATTGTAAAGAATAAGGTTCTGGTTCAGTGCTGTTAAACTTGAAATAAACATTTACATAACCTTCATCGATTAATTTTCTAATAGTTCCTGAATCAGCTCCACTTACCGTATTATTACTTCCTGATTTAGCGTAACGTTTATCTAATGAATCTTCAATTTCATCTGGAACTCCATTTCCGTTTTTATCTACTGCTACTCCTTTACTATTAACAGCAACACCATTCATTGTATTTGGTTCGCGATCTAAATAATCTGGAACACCATCTTTATCGGTGTCTTTCATATCATTTTCGATATCAGCTAAACGTTGACGAAGAGAATCTACATCTTTAGCTAAACCATCTTCTTTTTCATTGTACCAGTCTGCGTGTTTTTCAGCGCTACCTAAGTAAACTGTAAGACCTACTGAAGCATTTACTAAAAAGCCATCAACTCCTCTTATATTATTTCTCATTGTTCCATCATAAGTATAAGATTGACGAATATTTCCAATTGCAGAAACATCACCGGTTAATACAAAATGGTCACTTAACTTAACTTGTGGTGTAATACCAGCAATTAAGTTTAACATCTGGTCATTTCCTTGTTCAAAAGGCTCTTCAGCTTTTAAAACCGAATATCCTAAACCACCGTGAAATAAAACATTAATGGTGTTACTCCATTCTCTAAAGTTCATAATGTCTCCTGCATTAACAACTCCTTGAAGTGAGGTGCGAATAATACGACTTTTAAATTCTAACGATTCATCATCACTTTCGATACTTTGGTATCCACCATCGATTTTTAAACCGAATCGATTGGTAAACATATAACGTACCCCAAGTCCACCTTGTCCAAAGCTAGGTGTGTTGGTGAAGTAACCAGGAGCAAAAGCTCTACTAGGTTTATGAACACCAGCTTCTAATTCAATAGACCAGCGATTAAAATCCTGGTTTTCTTGGCTCGTATCATCTTGAGCTTGAGCATTTACTCCTAAAAGAGTGCAGGCTGCTAAAAGTGTAATCTTTTTCAAATTCTTCATGTCTAAAATTTTTTCTGATATAAATTGATTGACGTTGTAGTCTAGTGAGCAAATATAAAATTTTTTAAAAGGGGGTGGGCATTATACCCCTCGAATTATCATTTATTTAAGATTTTTTAATATGAATTAACATGATTCTGTATTTCTTATGATTTATAACTTTCCAATTATGCATAATGAACATATAATATATGTTAGGTACTGAAGAATGAGTAAGTAAAATTCTATTATATTTATCACCAAAATTCACATATGAAAGGTATAATTTTGGCAGGTGGTTCTGGAACGCGCCTTTTTCCTATTACTATAGCTGTAAGTAAACAATTACTCCCGGTATACGATAAACCGATGATTTATTATCCTTTATCGGTATTATTAATTGCAGATATTAAAGAAATTTTGATCATCACCACGCCTTTAGATAAACCTCTTTTTCAGAAGCTGTTAGGTGATGGAAGTGCATTAGGCTGTAAATTCACGTATGCTGTTCAAGAAAAACCTCAAGGATTAGCCGAAGCTTTTATAATAGGAGAAGAATTTATTGGGGATGATCATGTAGCTTTAATTTTAGGAGACAATATTTTTTACGGTAACGGATTAGGAAATTTACTTCGTGAAAAGAGAAATAAACCCGGAGCATCCATTTTTGCTTATCCCGTTAAAGATCCGCAGCGGTATGGTGTAGTTACTTTCGATGACAATCATAAAGCCACAAAGATTGAAGAAAAACCTAGTGATTCAAAATCTAAATATGCTGTACCGGGAATTTATTTCTATGATAATCAAGTAATAGAAATGGCGAAACAAATTCCTTTTTCAGCAAGAGGGGAAAAGGAAATTACCGCTATAAATCAACTTTATTTAGAAAAAAATCAGCTAGAAGTAGGCGTGATGCAACGTGGGATGAGCTGGTTCGATACAGGAACCGTAGATTCTCTAGATGATGCTACCGAGTTCATAAGAGTTCTTCAAAATAGGCAAAGCACTATGATTGGTTGTATTGAGGAAGTAGCTTATCGAAGAGGTTTTATAAATAAAGACCAATTGAAAGCAGCCGCCGAGAAATATAAAAAATCGAAATACGGAAAATATTTAAGTGAAATAGCAGAAGAGATTTAAATTTCGATTTGTAACTACTGCAATGCTATTATATCTTTGGAAGTTTAAATTTGAGATATAGATTTCATTAATAAATGTCACAGCAAGTAAGTTCTAAAAGACACCTAGCAAAAACAGTTACATGGCGTTTAGTGGGAACTTTAGATACGATGCTTATTTCTACCATTTTAGTTGGGAATCCATTTACAGGAATAAAAATCGGTTTTTTAGAAACTTTTTCTAAAATGGTACTTTATTATGCGCACGAACGTGTATGGGTAAGGGTAGATTTAACTAAAAATGATGAATTTCAGAAAAGTAAAACCCGTCACATAACCAAAGCAATCACCTGGCGTTTTATAGGAACCTTAGATACGTTTTTACTAAGTTGGTTTCTAACAGGAAATCTTATCGCAGGATTAAAAATTGGAGGCGTAGAATTAATTACAAAACCAGTTTTATATTACCTGCACGAAAGAATTTGGTACAAAAGCAATTATGGAATAAAAAGAAGATGCAATGAGTGAAAATACAATAAAACAAATCTACAGCCTCTCCAGAGAAAATCGAGAAAATAAGTATGGTCATTCTTCTTATTTAGTTTGGTTTACTGGACTTTCAGGGTCAGGAAAATCAACCCTCGCCAACGCTTTAGAAAAAAAATTATTCCAACAAGAAAAGCATACCTATGTATTAGATGGAGACAATATTCGCCAGGGAATTAACAGAGATTTAGATTTTTCAGAAAAAGGACGTTCAGAAAATTTAAGAAGAATTGCTGAAATTTCTAAGCTCTTTATAGATGCAGGAATTATTACCTTAGCCGCATTTATTTCACCTTTAGAAAAAGATCGCGAACGGATTAAAGAAATTGTAGGAAATAAAAATATAGTCGAAGTTTACGTTGAAACAAGTCTGCAAACCTGTGAAAAACGTGACGTAAAAGGTTTATATAAAAAAGCTAGAAAAGGAGAAATTCATAATTTTACCGGAATCGATTCGCCTTATCAAACGCCCAAAAATCCTGATTTTGTAATAAATACGGAAGAAAACACCATAGAAGAAGCAACTCAAAAACTGCTTACATACCTGAATAAAAAATTTAGTACTAGCTAATATTTCTAGTTGAAATAAAATAAATATGAGTAAATATTATTTAAACTATTTAGAAGAATTAGAAGCGGAAGCAATTTACATTGTACGTGAGGTTTACGCGCAATTTCAGAATCCCGTAATTTTATTTTCCGGCGGAAAAGATTCAATTTTAGTCACTCATTTGGCTAAAAAAGCATTCTATCCCGCAAATATTCCATTTCCGCTAATGCATATCGATACGGGGCATAATTTTCCTGAAACCATTCAATTTAGAGATAAACTTATTGAAGAATTAAAGGCGCGTCTTTTGGTAGGCTCGGTTCAAGAATCAATCGACAAAGGAAGAGTAGCCGAAGAAAAAGGAAAAAATGCGACTAGAAACGCTTTACAAATCACGACGCTTTTAGATATTATTGAAAATGAAAAAATAGATTGCGCGATTGGGGGCGGAAGAAGAGATGAAGAAAAAGCCAGAGCCAAAGAACGTTTCTTTTCTCATCGCGATGATTTTGGACAGTGGGATCCTAAAAATCAACGTCCCGAATTATGGAATTTACTAAACGGGAAACATTTTGAAGGCGAGCATTTTCGTGCATTTCCTATCAGTAATTGGACAGAAATGGATGTTTGGAACTACATCAGCAAAGAGAATATCAAAATCCCGTCACTTTATTTAGCACACGAGCGGGAAGTGGTTTGGAGAAATAATTCTTGGATACCCAATTCAGAATTTTTAAAGCTTGAAGAAAATGAAAAAGTTGAAACTAAAAAAATACGTTTTAGAACTTTAGGCGATATCACTATAACTGGCGGAATTGAAAGCGAAGCCGATACCATAGAAAAAATTGTAACCGAAGTTGCCAGTATGCGAAAAACCGAACGCGGAAACCGTTCTGATGATAAGCGATCGGAAACCGCTATGGAAGATCGAAAACGCGAAGGTTATTTCTAAAAACGAATAAAATATTTCTCCATTATTTACAGTTAATATGAAAATAGATAAAAACCAATTATTACGATTTACAACTGCAGGAAGTGTAGATGACGGAAAAAGTACTTTAATAGGAAGGTTGTTATACGATTCAAAATCTATTTTTGAAGATCAGTTAGAATCCGTAGAAAATACTTCTCGAAAAAAAGGACAAGAAGGTGTCGACTTAGCACTTTTTACCGATGGTTTAAAAGATGAACGTGAACAAGGAATTACCATCGATGTTGCCTATCGCTATTTCACTACGCCTAAAAGAAAATTTATCATCGCCGACACTCCGGGTCATATTCAATATACAAGAAATATGGTTACTGGCGCTTCTACAGCTAACGCTGCGGTAATTTTAATCGATGCGCGTCACGGTGTGACCGAACAAACCAAACGACATTCATTTATAGCTTCCTTATTGCAGATTCCGCACATCATTGTTTGTATCAATAAAATGGATTTAGTAGACTTCCAAGAAGAAGTTTATGAAGATATCATCACACAATTCGAAGAGTTTTCTTCAAAATTATTATTAACCGATATTCGTTTTATTCCCATAAGCGCATTATTGGGTGATAATGTAGTTAATCGTTCCGCAAATATGGAATGGTATAAAGGTTCACCTTTATTATATGAATTAGAAAATATTCATATCAGTAGTGATATAAATAAGGTAGACGCTCGTTTTGCAGTACAAACCGTTTTACGACCTCAAAATGAAGAATTTAAAGATTACCGTGGATATGTAGGAAGAATCGCCAGCGGAATTTACCGCATTGGCGATGAAATTGCAGCGCTTCCATCAGGATTTACTTCAAAAATAAAAAGCATTCACCTTGCTGATAAAGAAATAAATGAAGCTTTTGCGCCAATGTCGGTAGCAATGACGCTAGAAGATGATATCGATATAAGCCGTGGCGATATGTTAGTGAAAACCAACAATCAACCCGAAACAATTCAAGAATTCGATGTAATGTTATGCTGGTTAAATAACGAAGCTGCAAAACCGAGAGCGAAATATACCTTAATGCATACCACAAACGAGCAACGCGCTATAATTAAAGAAGTAACCTATAAAATAGACATCAATACCTATAATAGAATTACCGAAGATACAAATTTGACAATGAATGATATCGCGCGCATAAAAATAAGAACTTCCAAACCTATAATGCTCGACGCGTACAGAGAAAACCGAAATACGGGGAGTTTAATTTTAATTGATGAGCAAACCAAAGAAACCGTAGCTGCCGGAATGATTGTTTAGCCTTTATAAAAATACGTTAAAATAAAGAAAGCTTTTGTGAGGTTTTTGCAGTTATACTGAGCTATTTTGAAGTTGATCTAATTAAGATTTGGTTTTAGTGAAGTAATTCTTACTAGAGCGATTCATTTAACAAAAAAATAAAATTCTTCTAACATTCAGATTTATTAAACTTTCGGCATTAATGCACTTTTAGTAAATTTGACTGGAAAATACGTCAATTTAAAAATTTACAATGAAATATTTCAAAAAAAATCTATGGGCGATCCTCGCGTTTGTTCCATTTTTAATGAATGCGCAAAATCAACCGGCAAAAGAAAATAATCAGGGAATGTTCGATGAATTTATGTATCGACGCGGAAATTCCTACCGAACAGCTTCTGGAAAACCCGGTCCCGATTATTGGCAAAATCGCGCAGATTATGAAATAGAAGTCGAATTAAATGATCAAACACATATCGCGACCGGAAAAGTTGAAATCGAATATACAAACAACAGTCCAGAAGACTTGAAATTTCTGTGGTTGCATGTAGAGCAAAACCGCTTTTCTGAAAATTCTCGCGGAACGCTTACTACGCCCATTCAAGGCAATCGTTATAATGGTGATGAAGAAGGCGGTTACAACCTTTCCCAAGTTAAAGTTGAAGGAGAAATTGCAAAATACATCATTACCGACACACGTATGCAAATTTGGTTAAAAGAACCTTTAGAACCCGGCGAAGATGTTGAATTAAGTATGAATTTCAGCTATAAAATTCCTGTAGAGGGAATGGATAGAATGGGTCGTTTAAAAGTGGAAGATGGTACTATTTACGCAATGGCACAATGGTATCCCAGAATGGCAGTTTATGATGATGTGGTAGGTTGGAATATTGAACCTTATTTAGGAGCCGGAGAATTTTATTTAGATTATGGTGATTATGATTATAAAGTTACTGTTCCTTATAATCATATTGTAGTGGGATCAGGAGTACTTCAAAATCCCAAAGACGTCCTTACGAAAACCCAGCTTGACCGAATGGAAAAAGCTAAAAAGAGTGAGTCTACTGTTTACATTATAAAGCCAGAAGAAGTTGGGACGGCAAGTTCAAGACCTGTTAATAGTGGAAAATTAACGTGGCACTTTAAAATGGAAAATAGCCGCGATGTTGCTTTTGGAAGTTCAAAAGCATTTATTTGGGACGCCGCAAAAATTAATTTAACCGATGGAAAAAAAGCAATCGCACAATCAGCTTATCCTAAAGAAAGTGACGGGCAGGGAGCGTGGAGTCGTTCTACAGAATATACAAAAGCATCAATTGAATATTACGGAAAAGAATATTTTCCTTATCCCTATAAAAGTGCCGTAAATGTAGCAGCAGATATTGGCGGAATGGAATATCCCGGTTTAAGTTTTTGTAGTTGGAAAAGTAAGGGTGAATCTCTTTGGGGTGTAACCGACCACGAATTTGGTCACAATTGGTTTCCAATGATTGTCGGCAGTAACGAAAGAAGATATGCTTGGATGGATGAAGGTTTTAATACATTTATCAATCATTATAGCACCCTCGCTTTTAATAATCAAGAATATCCTTCTAGTTTAGATCAAACAAGAAATTTAACCAATTATTTAACTAAGGAAACCCGAGAAGGAATCGACAATTATCCAGATGTTACCAATCTGCGGAATTTAGGCTATACCGCTTATTACAAACCTGCGGTTGGTCTAATATTGTTACGCGAATATATTTTAGGTGAAGAACGATTCGAAAATGCTTTTAAATCCTACATAAAAACATGGGCATTTAAACATCCGCAACCATCAGATTTCTTTAATCATATGGAAAATGTTGCTGGAGAAAATTTAGCTTGGTTCTGGAAAGGATGGTTCTACGGAAATGAAAATATCGATATCGCCATAGAAGAAGTGAAAGAATATCAGGGTAATTATATAATTACCGTAGTGAATCAAGGTGAAATCCCAATGCCGGTAAAGCTAGAAATTACATTTGAAGATAATTCCACAAAAACGCAAATCTTACCTGTTGAAATATGGCAACGTACAGATAAGTGGGATTATTTATTAGAAACTGATAAGAAAGTTAAAAAAGTGCAATTCGATGCACAAAAACAAGTTCCCGATGTTAATGCTGCAAATGATACTTGGCCAAGCGAAAAGTAAAGTTTACTATTTTCTCAAAAAACCTCTTCAACTGAAGGGGTTTTTTATTATTCTCGTTAGGATGAAGACAATAATAAGAATGTTTAAATTCAAAAGAATTATTTTTGTTAATCATTTATAAATCAAGTTAATTAATCGTTAAAATAGAAATTAATAAAAACCCCAAGTAAGCTTGGTGCGTAAATTTCCGCAACATTATAAACCAAAAAAATATTATGAGAAACTTTACTTATTTAGTTGCCACAATGGTACTGTTAAGCCTGAGTTCACTAAACGCCCAAGTGGTTACGAGTGGACAAGATGATGGTTCCGATGGAACTTTACGGCAAGAAATTTTAGATACACCTTCAGGAGGTACAATTACTTTTGATCCAATAGTTACTTCCGTTACTTTAGATAGTGAATTAACTATTAATAAATCTATTACTATTTCAGGTGGAAATCTTTTGGTACCAAATACAACTATCGATGCCGATAACAATGGTAGAGCTTTTAACATCACGGCGGGAACAGTTGTATTTAACAACTTAGATATTATTAATGGAGTTGAAGTTGATGGCGGAGCTATTTTTATAGCGAATGCGACATTAACGATAAACGATAGTAATCTTACTGATAATACTGCAAATGGTGCTTCAGGTTCTGGAGGAGCAATTTATGTGAACTCTGGAGGAACATTAGTTATAAATAATTCTGGAATTTCAAACAACGTTGCCAATAGAGCTGGAGGAGGAATTGAGGATAATTCCGGTGCTGGTTTAAATATCACTTTAAATAATGTAAATCTAAATAACAATAATGCAGGTGTTTCTCCTGCTACCGCTGCTCCTGGAAACGGAGGTGGTTTACATATTACAGGTGCTGGAGATGCTGAAATTACCGGGGGAACAGTAAACAATAACCTAGCTGCAGCCGAAGGTGGTGGACTTTGGAATGGTAGCGGAACGATGACCGTAGACGGAACGACAATAGATGGAAATACCGCAAGTGGAGCAATGGCAGACCAAGGCGGTGGTGGAATTTTCAATGAAATGGGAACGTTAGTTGTTCAAAACTCCACCACAATCTCAAATAATATTGCCGATGGAGCTTCCGGTTCTGGTGGTGGAATTTTAAATAATCAGGGAAGTTTAACGATAAACGATTCTGAAATTAGCGATAATTCTGCAGTTCGTGCCGGTGGGGGAATAGAAGAGAAATCAGTAGCTGGAAGTATGCTTATGATGACAAATGTAGATTTATTAAATAATGATGCTGCTTCAAATCCTGGAAATGGCGGAGGACTTCACATTTCTGGTTCAGGCGATAGCAATATTACCGGTGGAAATGTAAATGGAAATATTGCTGCATCCGAAGGCGGTGGTCTTTGGAATGGTAGTGGTATAATGACCGTAGATGGAACGACTATCGATGGAAATACCGCAAATGGAGCAATGGCAGACCAAGGCGGTGGCGGGATTTTCAATGAAATGGGAACATTAGTTGTTCAAAACTCCACTACAATCTCAAATAATATTGCTGATGGAACTTCTGGTTCTGGCGGTGGAATTTTAAATAATCAGGGAAGTTTAACAATAAACGATTCTGAAATTAGCGGTAATTCTGCAGTTCGTGCCGGTGGTGGAATTGAAGAAAATTCAGTAGCTGAAAGTATGCTTACAATGACAAATGTCGATTTAATGAATAACGATGTTGCTTCTAACCCAGGAAATGGTGGAGGTCTTCACGTTACCGGAGCAGGCGATAGTGATATTTCTGGTGGAATGGTAAGTGGAAATACGGCTAGTTTAGAAGGCGGAGGTCTTTGGAACGGGAGTGGAAGTATGACAATCGATGGAACAACAATCGATGGAAATACCGCGAGTGGAGCTATGGCAAATGAAGGCGGCGGCGGAATTTTTAACGCTGGCGGAATGCTAATGGTGATGAACGCTACAATTTCTAATAATATCGTAGATGGAGCTTCTGGTTCTGGTGGTGGAATATTAAACGATATGGGAAGTTTAGAGGTACAAGATTCAGATTTTGAAATGAATACTGCAGTTCGTGCCGGTGGCGCTATCGAAGAAAACGCTACTGATGGAAGTATGTTAACGCTTACTAATGTAAATTTTGATTCAAATTCAGCTAGTGCTGCTCCTGGAAATGGAGGAGCTTTGCATATCTCAGGAAATGGTGATGCAATGATCACAGGAGGAACAGCAACAAATAATTCTGCAGCTTCTGAAGGAGGAGCTTTATGGAATAATGTTGGTGAAATGACAATTGACGGAATGACTCTTGAAAATAATACTGCAGCTGGTGCTGCTTCCGATAATGGCGGAGGAGCTGTTTTTAATAATGGCGGTGATCTTATGATCATGAACGGTACAATGATTGCCAATAATTTAGCTACAGGAACTGCTGGTTCTGGTGGTGGTTTATTTTCTACTGCGGGATCTGTAATAATCTCAAACGCGATGTTCGATTCAAATTCAGCGATAAGAGCCGGAGGAGCAATTGAAATCATTGATGGAACGTTATCTATAGATGATTCAGATTTAACTAATAATGATGTAAATGGAGTTGCAGGAACAGCTGCGCCAGGAAATGGAGGAGCACTGCATATCACAGGAAATAGCACGGTAACAATTCAGAATTCAATGTTAACCGGAAACGAAGCTGCACAAGAAGGTGGAGCACTTTGGAATCAAGCCAATTCAACAATGAATATTATTATGACTACTGTAGATAATAATCTTGCTGCCGGAAATGGCGGAGGTGGAATCTATAATAATGGGGGAGATTTGTATATAGAAACCTCTACGATTTCAAATAATAATGCATCTCTAATGACCGGTGGCGGATTAATGAATGATATGGGTTCAACTACAATTTTAAGAAGTACTTTTGCAGGAAATAGTGCAACTACCAACGGAGGTGGAATGTACAATAATGATGAAATGACCTTGAATGCAGTTACAGTAGCAATGAATTCAGCAGCTGTAAATGGCGGCGGAATTTCGAGTATGGCTTCAATGAGTATGACAAATACGTTGGTGGCTGAAAATACAGCAACGAGTGGTCAAGATGTTTCTGGAATGATAACTTCAGGAAATTATAACCTTATTGGAACAGATGACGCTGGAATTTTCACTGTAGATACAGATGATATTGTAGGAACGTCTCCATTATTAGGAAGCTTACAAGATAATGGTGGAGCAACTTTTACGATTGCATTAATGGATGGAAGCGAAGGAATCAATGCAGGAAATCCTAATGATACCTTTAATGACCAGCGTGATTACTCAATTCAAGGAAGACGCGATATTGGGGCTTATGAAAACGGAGGTCAGT
Organism: Mesonia maritima; assembly: GCF_042433895.1. Lineage (NCBI taxonomy): Bacteria > Pseudomonadati > Bacteroidota > Flavobacteriia > Flavobacteriales > Flavobacteriaceae > Mesonia > Mesonia maritima. Next base: position 1,038,530 of record NZ_JBHLUA010000012.1, read on the forward strand.
TAGGAATTAACGATGAACCAACAGTGTCGTTAGCAAAATTATATCCTAATCCCGCACAGGGAAGATTAACCATAGAATTACCAGATACAACGATTTCAGAAGTTCAAGTGAAAATCGTTTCACTTACCGGTCAAGTTGTATATGAAAATGAATTTTCAGGAAGTAAAAATCAATTAGATATAAGCAGAATCTCTGCCGGAATCTATATGGTGAATTTAAATACTGAAGGAAATTCTACCACCCAAAAATTAATAGTCGAATAATTTGGACTAACTGTAGTGCGCAAAAAAAGGCTATCCACTTGGGTAGCCTTTTTTTGATTTGCAAAGCGATATAATATAGTATCTTTGTTAAAAATAAATTCTATGAAACATAAAGCCGGTTTCGTCAATATAATAGGAAATCCTAACGTTGGAAAATCGACGTTGATGAACGCATTTGTAGGTGAACGATTATCAATTATCACTTCTAAAGCGCAAACTACAAGACACCGAATTCTCGGGATTGTAAACGGAGAAGATTTTCAAATGGTATTAAGCGATACTCCTGGAATAATTAAACCGGCGTACGCGTTACAAGATTCGATGATGGATTTTGTAAAAGCAGCTTTTCAAGACGCAGATGTACTAATTTATTTAGTCGAATTAGGCGAAAAAGAATTAAAAGATGAAAAGTTTTTTCAGCAAATAACCAGCTCAAAAATTCCGGTTATTTTATTGCTGAATAAAATTGATAAAGGCGATCAAGAATTGGTAGAAGAACAAATCACTTTATGGAAAGCTCGCGTTCCAAATGCTGAAGTCTTCGCGATTTCAGCCTTAGAAAATTTTGGCGTTCCTGAAGTTTTTAATCGTATTTTAGAATTATTACCCGAATCGCCACCATTTTATGATAAAGACGCATTAACAGACAAACCTGAACGTTTTTTTGTAAATGAAATTATTCGGGAAAAAATATTACTGCACTATAAAAAAGAAATTCCGTATAGTGTAGAAATTGAAACTGAAGAGTTTTTTGAAGATGAAGAAATTATTAGAATGCGCAGCGTAATTATGGTAGAGCGTGATTCGCAAAAAGGAATTATCATCGGTCACAAAGGTTCGGCAATTAAGCGTGTTGGGATGGAAGCTAGAAAAGATTTAGAAAAATTCTTTGGCAAACAAGTTCATATAGAACTTTACGTAAAAGTCAATAAAAATTGGCGAAATGATGATAAGCAATTAAAACGTTTTGGGTATAACCAATAGTTCATCCACAAGCGTATTCAATTTTACCTTGCTTATTTTTAAATAAGTACCGAATAACTCCATTTTAACATGTATTTTTGCAGCCAAAATAAAGAATTATGAGCAGCATCGTAGCTATTGTAGGAAGACCAAATGTAGGAAAATCTACCTTTTTTAACCGATTAATTCAGCGTAGAGAAGCGATTGTAGATTCTGTTAGCGGTGTAACGCGCGATCGTCATTATGGAAAATCAGATTGGAACGGAAAAGAATTTTCAGTCATCGATACCGGCGGTTACGTAGTAGGAAGCGACGATGTTTTTGAAGCAGAAATCGATAAGCAAGTAAAATTAGCAATCGATGAAGCCGATGTCATAATTTTTATGGTCGATGTAGAATTTGGTGTAAATCCTATGGATGAAGAAGTTGCCAAATTACTTCGAAAAGTAGATAAACCCGTTTTTTTAGCGGTAAATAAAGTAGATTCTTCCATGCGAGAAGAAGATGCAATCGAATTTTATTCTCTAGGTTTAGGTGAATATTATACTATTGCCGGAATTAGCGGTAGCGGAACCGGAGATTTACTCGATGCTGTAGTTGAAGCTTTACCTGAAACTACAGAGCGTGAGGAAGAAGAATTACCGCGTTTTGCTGTGGTTGGTCGCCCAAATGCGGGAAAATCTTCTTTTATAAATGCATTAATTGGTGAAGAACGTTACATTGTAACCGATATTGCCGGAACAACAAGAGATTCTATCGATACGCGTTATAACCGTTTCGGGTTCGATTTTAATCTAATTGATACTGCTGGAATCCGAAGAAAAACGAAAGTAAAAGAAGATGTCGAATTTTATTCGGTAATGCGAAGTGTTCGTGCTATCGAACATTCCGATGTTTGCCTTCTTATTTTTGATGCGCAACGAGGTTTCGATGGGCAAGTTCAAAATATATTTTGGCTTGCACAACGCAATAAAAAAGGAATTGTAATTTTGGTAAATAAATGGGATTTACTCGATAAGGAAACCAAAACCTTAAAAGAATATGAAGCCAGAATTAGAAGAGAAATAGAACCGTTTACAGATGTTCCTATTGTGTTTATTTCCGTATTAAATAAACAACGAATTTTTAAAGCAATTGAAACAGCGGTTGAGGTTTATAAAAATAGAAGCAAGAAAATTAAAACGCGTAAGCTGAATGATATCATGCTTCCAATTATTGAACACAATCCGCCGCCGGCAACAAAAGGGAAATATGTAAAAATTAAATTTTGCACGCAATTACCTACGCCAACGCCGCAATTCGCTTTTTTCTGTAATCTTCCGCAGTATGTAAAAGATCCGTACAAGCGATTTTTAGAAAACAAACTCAGAAAAGAATTCGATTTTACGGGTGTTCCGATTAGCGTTTATATGCGAAAAAAATAAACTCCACTATTTAAAATCAGTTTAAATATCGGTTTTGTGTATACTAAAGTGCAACCTTTAGAAGTTTTATTAGTCTATAAAAACAACTAACAAACTTCAGCTTCATTTTATGTTACACAAATTATTTTCATTTGCGATGTGGTGTTTTTTATTTTTCATCCCATTCGCAATGACCGCTCAAGATTTTTCAATTTCCGGAAAAGTTGTAGACGATCAACAAACTCCTTTAGAATCTGCTACCATTTATGTAGAAACCGTAAAAGATAGTACGTTAGTTACGTACACGATTAGCGATGTCGATGGGAATTTTAAAGTTGAAGACCAAACCGATGCGAAACAAGTAAATTTATTTATTTCGTTTACAGGTTTTACCACCTATAAAAAAACCTTATCCTTAACTGATAATAGAACGATTCAATTAGGCGAAATTCCGTTGAAATTTTCGACCAGTAATTTAGATGAGGTTGTGGTAACGGGCTCGAGGGCTCCGGTTACTATTAAAACTGATACTTTAGAATTTAATGCAGCTTCATTTAAAACCAGAGATGACGCAAATTTAGAGGAAGTTTTAAAAGAATTACCCGGCGTTTCGGTAGATAGCGACGGAAATATTACTGTAAACGGAAAAACGGTTTCACGAATTATGATTAACGGAAAAGAATTTTTTGGTGATGACCCTAAAATTGCTACAAAGAATTTGCCTAAAGAAATCATCAATAAAATTCAGGTGGTTGATACCAAAACAAAATCTGAAGAATTTACGGGGAAAGAAGGCGATTCAGAAAATAAAACCATTAACATTACAATAGATGAAGATAAAAATAAAGGTTTTTTCTCTCGTATTACAGCTGGCGGCGGAACCGATGACCGCTATGAATTAAGCGGAATAGGAAATTATTTTAAAGATGATTTACGCGTTAGTGTTTTAGCGAGTTCAAACAATATAAATTCTTCAGGTTTCACTTTTGACGAAGTCTATGACGCCATGGGAAGAAACGCGTATTCAATTAGTCGTAGCAGTAACGGTTCTTTTTCTATAAATGGAGCTGGTTTTGGTGGCGGTGGCGGCGGAATTACAAAATCTGATAACGCAGGAATCAACTTTGTAAACGAATGGGAGAAAGAATCAGAATTAAACGCCAGTTATTTTTTTAATAGAGCTGATACGCGAACGGAAACAAAAATTGAGCGGGAAAATATTTTACCGGATAGGCGGTATTTTAATAATTCAACTTCTAATTCTGAACGCCAAAATGACAATCATCGTGCAAGTTTTTCTTTTGAAATTGAACCCGATACCTTAACTAGAATTTCAGTTCGTCCAAATGTTACGGTAAATAATGGTTTCTCAACGAGTTCTTCTTTTACAGAATCGGTTGAAGCCGATGGAACCGCGATTAATAATGCTGAAACCGATCAGTTTTCTGAAGTTTTTACCACTAATTTCCGCAATCGATTAGACGTTACGCGAAAGTTTGGCAAAAATGACGGTTACGTGCGTTTAGGTTTCGATAATACCAATAATGTTTCGCAAGATGATAATCAATATTTTTCTTCTCGACAAGTCTTCGACGATCAAGGAAATTTAGAAGAAACCAGTATTCAAGATCAATTTATAGATCAAGATGAACGGGAAGATGAATACGGATTGAGTTTTGGAACTCGTTTGCCACTTTCAGAAAAATTATTTCTCGATTTAGAATATGATTATACCAAAAATAACTCCTCCAACACGCGTTTGGTTTATATTCCTGAAGAAATGAATGGCGATTATGAAATTGTGGTAGATAGTTTAAGCAACGATTTTCGTTCAGAAAGTTTTAACCATCGTCCCGATATTGGGTTGGTTTATCGTGGTGAAAAATTAAGAGCAAGTATTTCTGGAGGAATACAGAATATTCGATTGAAAAATGAAGACTTGTTCACCGGAACCTCTTTTGATAATACCTATAATAATTTTTTCTCGAATGCATATTTTCGTTATGAACTCACGAAATCACAGCGAATTTATTTTAGCTATCGAACTTCAAGAGATGTTCCCTCTATAAGTCAGTTACAGCCGGTAACCAATACCACCAATCCTTTAAATACCATTACCGGAAACCCAAATTTAAAACCATCTTTAGAGCATCGAGTTTATATGAATTTCAATAATTATGATTTTAAAACGCGCTCTGGCTTTTACGCATATATAAGCGGTTCGTTAACCAATGATCAAGTAGTTTCAAGAACAATAACTAACCAAGGTTTAGTAAGAAGAACAACCTATACAAACGTAGATGGTTCTTATAATTTATACGGAGGCGGAAGTTTAGATAAAACCTATGAACTAGATGATATACAATCTTTAAAAGCAAGTATCGGCCTAAACGTAAATGCAAGTAAAAATTTAGGATTTTCTAATGGGGTTAAATACGAATCTAATAATCAAAGTATAACGCCACGTTTAGAATTACAATATGAAATTGAAGAAATCTTAACAATAGAACCAGAATATTCTGTGAATTTTAATTGGGCGCAATACAGTTTAGATGCAAGTAGAGATCAAGCTTTTACAAACCATACTTTAGGGGCAGAAATAACTTCGTATTGGCCTAAGAATTTTATCTTCGGAAATGATATCTCTTACCGGTATATTGGAAATGTCGCACCCGGATTCAAAAATGCGTATGTGTTATGGAATATGAGTTTAGGCTATAAACTTTTAGGCGACGATGGAATTCTAAAAGTAAAAGTTTTTGATGTGTTAGATGAAAATGTTTCAACCCGAAGAACTACAGGAGAAGATTTTATTCAGGATACACAACAACTAGTACTCGAGCAATATGTCATGTTTAGCTTCACTTATAAGTTCAGTAAATTTGGTGGAAAAGACCCTAATAAGCGAAATGACAGATTTTAAGCAGCTTCTCCGCCCATTCTGTAATAGTGTTTGTTTTTAATAATTTCTGACATCCAAGTCATTAAATTTTTTGACTTTCTATGGAACGAATAATTATTTCTTTTTACAAGTAATTGTTCATCATTTTTCATCACGTATTCTTTTAAGATTACAGAGACAAAATTAAGTGAAAACAGCTACCCAAAAATAAAGCTAAGGTTTTTTGTAATAACTTTAGCTTTATAGGTTTAGATACGTTAATAGAAAAAGCCTAAATGTTAAAATTGAAGCTGAAATTCCCTATAAATTTACTTATTGAATTAGGGTAACTTTAAGATTACCAGCTTCCTCCGGCGCCACCGCCGCCAAATCCACCGCCGCCGAAACCTCCTCCGAAGCCTCCGCCACCGCCAAATCCGCCACCACCGGAAGAACCGCCGCCGCCAAACATTCCGCGACCGAGGCTACTTAAAATGATGGCATCAAAAAGCGTATCAGATCCGTTTCTATTTCCGCCATTTCTTCCACCTCCTTTATTCTTTTTAATAATGGAAATAATGATAATGATAAAAATGAAAATAAAGAAAATGGCTTGTATAGGAAATCCTCTGCTTTTTTTCGATTTAGGAACACCTTTGAAATTTCCGTCTAAAACTTGAAAAATTGCGGTAGTTCCACTGTCTAATCCTTGATAGATGTTTCCTTTTTTAAATTCAGGTAAAATTATATCTTCAATAATGGTTTTAGAAGTTGCATCGGTTAAGTATTCTTCTAATCCATAACCCGTGGTAATCCATATTTTTTTATCTTGTTGTGATAATAAAATAAGTAACCCATTATCTTTCTTACTTTGTCCGATGCCCCATTTTTGAGCCCATTCTGGAGCGTAGGTGCCAATATATTCTCCGTTTAGCGTGGGAATCGTAGCGATAACAATTTGCGTAGAAGTTGTGTCTGCGTAATTAATAAGTTTACGTTCTAAGCGATTTTCTTCCGAAGAAGTTAGCATATTTCCGCCATCGTAAACGCTTGTTTCTTTGCTAGGTTTATCGGGTATGTTTAATTGACTAAAGGCTGAAAATGTGCCAAAAGCAATTAAAAATGAAAATAATAGTAAACTTTTAAACTGCGGTTTTAAATAGCTCATTAACCTCTGGATATTTGATCTGATAATTCATTAATGTCGTCATCGGCAAGCGGAAAATGCTTTTTAAGCTGTTCGCCGGCTTTATGAATTCCTTCAACTAAACCTTTTTTAAATTCTCCTTTTCTAAAATGAGATTGCATAATATCTTTTGTGCTTTCCCAAAAATTTGGCGGAACAACTTTATCGATACCGCGATCTCCCATAATGTAGAATTTATGATCTTCTACCGCTAAATAAATGAGAACGCCGTTTTCTAATTTGGTGTTATCGATCTTTAATTCGTGAAAAATTGTTTTCGCCCGATCAAAAATATCGATAGTACACGTACGTTCAATATGAACACGAATTTCTCCTGAAGTTTTATTTTCAGCTTCACGAATTGCAGCAACAATTTCCTGTTCGTCTGTTTTGTTAATAAATTCTTGGGTAGATGCCATTACGGGTTTGTTTTAAAATTCTACTTCTGGTGCGTTTTCTGCTCCTTCATCTGCTTCAAAAGCGCTCATTCGTTCAAAACCAAACATTCCTGCAACCATGTTATTCGGGAATTTTCTAATATAGGTGTTGTATTCACGAACATTTTCATTAAAACGGTTTCGCTCTACATTTATTCGGTTTTCAGTTCCTTCTAATTGCGATTGTAAATTCTGAAAGTTTTGCGTAGCCGTTAATTGTGGGTAACGCTCAACACTTACCAATAATCGAGATAGTGCAGAAGAAACGCCTTGTTGCGCTTGTTGAAATTTCTGAATGGATTCTGAATCTAAATTATCTGCGTTTACATTTACAGAAGTCGCTTTAGATCGAGCTTCAATAACCTGCGTTAAAGTTTCTTGTTCAAAGTCTGCGGCACCTTTTACGGTATTCACCAAATTAGGAATTAAATCTGTTCGACGCTGATATGCGCTTTCAACATTTGCCCAAGAAGCTTTTACGTTTTCTTCAAGTTCTACGGCAGTATTATTTACGCCGGCGGTTAAACTATAAACTATAATTCCGAGTACTACAATTACGACTATAGCAATAATTCCTTTTTTCATCTATTAATTTTTTAAAGTTGATTTTTAATATTTGTGAGTTCGTTTTTAATCAATTCCAATTTACGAATTATTTCAAAGTTAGTAAGGGTTTTATGGCGCTCTTCTTTTAAATGAGTTTTAGCGCCTTCGAGTGTAAAACCGCGCTCTTTTACTAAGTGATAAATTAATTCTAGGTTTTTAATATCTTCTTTTGTGAATTTACGATTTCCTTTGGCGTTTTTTTTAGGCTGAATAACATCAAACTCTTTTTCCCAAAAACGAATTAAGGAAGTATTTACGTGAAAAGCTTCTGCCACTTCACCAATACCATAATAAATTTTATCGGGGAGAGAAACGCGCATTAATCCAAAGATTGATTTTCTAAAGCAGATTGGTTTAGCATAATATCGTATTCTTCTGCAGTTAAATCGCCGTGATAGAAATTAATTGGATTTACTACTTGTCCGTTTTTATGAACTTCATAATGCAAATGCGGAGCGGTAGATAAACCGGTACTTCCTACTTCCCCAATGATTTCACCACGTTTTACTTTATCGCCACGTCTAACTTTAAAATCGCTTAAATGGGCATAATAAGTTTCGTAACCAAATCCGTGATCGAGTACAATTAAATTTCCAAAACCGGTACCGCGAGTTGCTTTTTTTACAACCGCATCGCCGGTCGCGTAAACATCAGAGCCGGTTGGAGCGCTAAAATCCATTCCGTTATGCATTCTTCGGTACTTCAAAATAGGATGCATTCGCATTCCGTAACCGGAAGCCATTCGTGTTAAATTTTCGTTTTTTACCGGTTGAATCGCCGGTATCGCGGTCAATAATTTTTCTTTTTCTTTTGCGAGTCGTGCAATTTCGTCGAGCGATTTAGATTGTACCACAATTCGTTTTTGAAGTACATCCATTTTTTTGCTCGTTTCAATAATTAAATCAGAATTATCGTAACCTTCTAAAGCTTGGTAACGATTTATTCCTCCAAAACCTGCTTTTCGTTGTTCATCAGGTATTGGATTCGCTTCAAAATATACGCGGTAAATAGTGTTGTCTCTTGTTTGTACATTCGATAAAACTTTTTGCGCTTGATTCATTTCTTTATTCAACAATTCATATTGCAATTTCATATGTTGCAATTCGCGTTTAAGCGCTTTTTCTTTAGGAGTTTCAATTTGTGGGAGATTCAAATAAATTAAGAGCAACACAAAACCTGCAAGAAAAGAACCCGCTATTGCTATAAACGCATAGCCTAATCGACGACCTTTTTTTCGTTCAATTTTGCGATAAGAAAGCGTCTCGCTATCGTAATAATATTTAACCTTCGACATTCTTTTAAATTATGCTATTTTTGCGTCAAAATTCTTACTTTTCATAATAGTAAGACGAACAAAGATAGAAATTGTTTCACTAGAAACATAATTATAACCGTTTAGGCTCAGATATAGTATATGAAATCTAAAGAAATCCGTTCTAAATTCCTAGAATTTTTTGAATCAAAAAAACATGAAATTGTTGCTTCGGCGCCCATGGTCATGAAAAACGACCCGACATTAATGTTTACCAATGCCGGGATGAATCAATTTAAAGAATATTTCTTAGGAAATGCCACTCCCAAAAATACTCGTGTTACCGATACGCAAAAATGTTTGCGCGTTAGTGGAAAACACAACGATTTAGAGGAAGTGGGTAAAGATACCTACCATCATACCATGTTTGAGATGTTAGGAAATTGGAGTTTTGGCGATTATTTTAAAAAAGAAGCGATAGAATGGGCTTGGGAATTGCTAACTGAAGTTTACAAAATTACTCCTGAAAATCTTTATGTAACAATTTTTGAAGGCGACAAAACCGACGGAATTGGGAAAGATGACGAAGCCTACGAAATATGGAAAAATATAATTCCTACAGAGCGAATTTTACTTGGTGATAAAAAAGATAATTTCTGGGAAATGGGCGATCAAGGTCCGTGTGGTCCAGCTTCAGAAATCCATATTGATTTACGAAGTGAAGAAGAAAAAGCAAAAATTTCTGGAAAAGATTTAGTGAATCAAGATCATCCACATGTTGTTGAAATTTGGAATTTAGTTTTTATTCAATTCAATAGAAAAGCCGATGGTTCTTTAGTTGAATTACCTAATAAACATATCGATACCGGAATGGGTTTCGAACGTTTGGCGATGGTTTTACAAGGAAAAAAATCAAATTACGATACTGATGTTTTTACGCCGCTTATTCGCGAAATAGAAACCATTACCAATTCTACTTACGGAAAAAACGAAGAAACCGATATTGCTATTCGTGTAATTGCCGATCACGTTAGAGCGGTTGCTTTTGCAATTGCCGACGGACAATTGCCGAGCAATAATGGTGCGGGTTATGTAATTCGAAGAATTTTACGTCGCGCTATTCGTTACGGATTTACATTTTTAGACATCAAACAACCGTTCATCTTTAAGTTGGTTTCTACGTTGAGTCAACAAATGAGTGAAGCTTTTCCAGAACTTAAAAAGCAGAAAAATCTTTGTGAAAATGTAATTAAAGAAGAAGAAAGCTCTTTCTTAAAAACACTCGATCAAGGTTTAGTATTGTTAGAAAATATTATTTCAACTGCTGAAGGAAAGGAAATTTCAGGGAAAAAAGCATTTGAATTATATGATACTTACGGATTTCCAATCGATTTAACGGCATTAATTTTAAGCGAACGCGGATTTAGTTTAAATCAAGCTGAATTCGAAAAAGAACTTCAACAACAAAAAGAACGCTCACGTTCTGCGGCACAAACAAAAGCGCAAGATTGGGTGATTTTAAAAGAAGATGATGAGGAAGAATTTATCGGTTACGATCAATTACAAGCGGATGTAAAAATCACCAAATACCGAAAAGTTGAAAGTAAAAAAGAAGGCGAGCTTTACCAATTGGTTTTTAATTTAACACCATTCTATCCTGAAGGCGGAGGACAAGTGGGCGACAAAGGTTATTTAGAAAGCACGAATGGAAATGTAACGTATATTATCGATACTAAAAAAGAGAACAATTTAATTATACATATCGCCAAAACCCTTCCCGAGAATCTTGAAGGGAGTTTTAAAGCGGTAGTCGATGAAAAACAACGCGCACGTTCTGCAGCAAATCATTCGGCTACGCACTTGCTGCATCAAGCCTTGCGAAGCATTTTAGGAACACACGTAGAACAAAAAGGATCAATGGTTCATAGCGGTTATTTACGCTTCGATTTTTCACATTTCAGTAAAGTATCTTCGGAAGAAATACAAGCAATAGAAAATTTTGTAAATGCCAGAATTCAAGAGCAATTGCCTTTAGAAGAAAACCGAAAAATTCCATATAAAGAAGCAATTGAACAAGGCGCAATCGCGTTGTTCGGCGAGAAATATGGCGATGCGGTGAGAACCATAAAATTTGGTGATTCCATGGAATTGTGTGGTGGTACGCACGTGCAAAACACGTCTTCAATTTGGCATTTTAAAATTGTTTCTGAAGGAGCTGTAGCTTCGGGAGTTCGTAGAATTGAAGCGATTACCGGCGACGCAGCAAAAGATTTCTTAACCCAGCAAAGTGAGAACTTTAATCAGTTAAAAGCTTTATTGAAAAATTCGCAAGATCCTATAAAATCGGTGAACGATTTACAAGAAGAAAATGCGAAGCTTAAAAAAGAAATTGAAGTTTTACTGAAAGAAAAAGCAAAAAACGTAAAAGGCGATTTAAAAAATTCAGTAAAAGAAATTAACGGAATTCAGTTTTTAGCAACAAAAGTAGATTTAGATGCCGGCGCGATGAAAGATTTATCGTTTCAGTTAGGTGGAGAAATCGATAATTTATTTTTAATTCTCGGTTCAGAAAATAATGGGAAAGCCTTACTTTCTTGCTACATCGATAAAAAAATAGCGGAAGAAAAAAACTTAAACGCTGGAAAAATTGTGCGTGAATTAGGGAAATTTATTCAAGGCGGCGGTGGTGGTCAAGCGTTTTTTGCAACCGCAGGCGGAAAAAATCCTGACGGAATTAAAGATGCTTTAGCTGAAGCTGAAAAATATATTCAGTAAGCTGAAAATTTGCTAATTTTTAAAGCTTATTAAAGATTTAAACGGAGTTTATTGAAGTTTATTCTTAATAATAGAAATGAATACGATCCCGGATCAAGTCCGGGATGACGTTTAGTATAAAAATAGAGTTTCGTCATGCTGAACTTGATTCAGCATCTCATCTTAATAATCGATCTCCACTTCAATTTAAATATAATATGAAATTACAAACCCAAGTTAGCATTCCTGAAGGGAAGTCAAAAATTGACTATCGCTCAAAAATAGTGCTCTTGGGTTCGTGTTTTTCAGAAAATATCGGGGAGAAATTTCAGTATTATAAATTTCAATCGCTTCAAAATCCGTTGGGGATTTTGTTTCATCCGTTTGCAATAGAAAGATTTTTACAGCGCGTAGTTCAGCAAGAAAAATTTGCGACAAAAGATATTTTTCAGCATCAAGAAATTTACAGTTGCTTTGAAGCGCATTCCAGAATGAATGCGTTGTCGGAAGATGAAATTTTGCAAAACCTGAATGCAGCTTTAGAAGAAACTTTTCAGTTTTTAAAAAAAGCTTCGCACGTAATTATCACGCTGGGAACTTCGTGGATTTACAAACATGTGGAGCAAAATACATATGTGGCAAATTGCCATAAAATTCCACAGAAAAATTTCAGGAAAGAGCTTTCTTCAATTGCAGAACTAGAAAAAAGTATTCAAACAAGTGTTGAATATATTCGGCAATTAAATTCTGATTGTCAATTTATTTTTACGGTTTCTCCGGTTCGACATTCCAAAGATGGTTTTGTAGAAAATCTAAGAAGTAAGTCGCATTTAATTTCTGCACTTCATCAAGTTTTAGAAAATAAAAATCAGCTTAATTATTTTCCGTCGTACGAATTAATGATGGATGAATTGCGCGATTATCGTTTTTATGCAGAAGATTTACTGCATCCTTCAAAAATCGCAGTTCAATATATTTGGGAAAAATTTGCGGAAACTTGGTTTTCTTCTGAAAGTTTAAAAACTATGACTGAAGTGGAAAAAATTCAGCAAGGTTTGCACCATCGCGCTTTTAACCCTAAAAGTGAAGCGCATCAACAATTTCAAGAAAAACTTCAACAGCGAATAAAAAATCTTCAAAAAGAACTTCCTCATCTTTCCTTCTACAAAAAATAGGTCAATTGCCTTATTGTAGGAATTTCAATCGCAGCTCATCTTTGTGTTATAACAAAATCAAATTTTCATTAACACAAAAAAACAAAACAAGATGAGAAAATTAATGTATTTATTTTTAGGTTTATCGCTTATTACATCGATAAGTTGTAGTAAAGACGATGATGGCGGGAGTAGCAATAATGCTAGTAACGGAATTGTAAAGGCGAAAATAGACGGTGCTTCTTTTTCTTCTAGTGCTCAAGGAACGCAAGCAAGCCGTGTTGATAATAATGGAGGAATAACTATTGCTATAGTAGCTAACGATCTTAATAGTGGAAAAAATATTACACTTAATATAAATTCTATCGATGGTGAAGGAACGTATGATATTGGAGGAGATAATTTAGTTTTTATTGTGGCTTCTTATACTGAAGGAAATGCTTCAGATCCGTTAAATTCACAATCTTGGACAGCTCCTTATGATGAAGGCGGCGTAGCAGGTGAAATTAAAATTTCTGAGTTAACCGATAGTAAAATAAAAGGGACTTTTTCTTTTAAAGGAAAAAACCCGAATGATGATACTTTTAAAGAGCTAACCGAAGGTTCTTTTAATTTAGATATTACCCAGTTCTAAGTTCAGTTTTTAAAAGATTCTCAATAATGGGAGTTTTTTTGTTAGGGCCGAGAGAACATCACGCTTAGCTCTCGGCTTTTATTAAATCTTCAAAAATAGTCAATTGCCTTATTAATTTTAAAAACTATAGCCTTCCTCTTTAATTTACTAAAACTACAATTATGAAAACAAAAATTATTTTAGCATTCGCTGTGTTTGCGTTTACTTTTAATCTGAAAGCACAAAATTTAGGAACCTTTAAACCTGCCGAAAATATATATGGAAAAAGAGAATTTAAAAAATTTCAAAAGCGTGCATACATCGCAAATTTTAGCGTGAATTTTGAATTTTACAAAGAAGCGGTAGATAAAAAAGCCAAAGGAGGTTTCGGAAGAAGTATAAAAAATGCCGCCAAAGCAGAAGCAGCCATCGGATTATCTACATTAAGCAGAGAAATGATACAAGAAAAAACCAATGCACTTTATCAAGAATTGGTTACAAAATTACAACAAGGCGGTTACGAAATAATTACTCCAGAAGAAGCAGGGAAAACAGAAATTTACGAGGGTTGGGAAAAATATACCGGGCCTCAGCTTTCAGAAACCAATATGACCGGCGTATTAAAAGCAATTCCAGAAAATTTCTCTTTTTACTATAATCCGAAGAAAATCGATTTTTTAAATCAAATCAATCAAAAATTATCTAAGGAAATGAACGATGCGTTGGTAGTGAATGTAGAGTTGAATTTTATGTTTTCAGAAACAGGGGATAATTGGCTTAGAGGAAATGGAGCGCAGGTTAAGCTTTTTGTAAATTATAGATTGGTAGATAATTACACCGTAACCGATAAAAAAACCAACAGCGGTATTACCAGTTTGTTCGATAAATCTAAACAGGCTAAAGGCTTAAGTAGCTATATAAATTTTACGCAGGGCAAAAATAAAATAGGTGGTTCTGCATTGGCTAGCTATGATGGCGGTTTAAAACAATCGTTAGAAATAGAAGGCGTTTTAGAAAAGGAGAAAGTTGTAGCTTATTCTGCCCAAACTCAAGCAACTGCAACCTTGCAAAATCCCGTTGTAGTTATTAGAGGTGATAACTATGCTTCTAAAACAAAATGGTTAGAGCCAGATCCTAAAAAGTATGCTGAAGGTTTATATATGGCGGGTCATCAATTCTTAGACTATCATATAAGTGAATTTCTAGATCAAACAAATTAAATAATTATGCTCAGGGGTGATTAGAATGGCGAGTTCAATTTTTTCTTACTTGCCATTCTTTTCTTTAATTGTATAGGTATGTTACTAATCTTTATCAGTTTTTTTTCAATAATAATGAGCATCTGTCTTTTTTTTAGAAAAGAAAACCGGAAAATCGCTAACTTACACTTGCGTAAACTTCGCTATCTTAAGTATCAAATAAAGATAGAAAAATCTCAACTAGATAGAAGGTACGCGTATTTGAATAAATATGATTTTGAAAATTATAATTTGAAGGATATTTTTTATGCTCAATTTTAATTAAAATCAATTTTTATAATATAAGACTGAAAATAGTCTACTTAATTTATTGATTGTGAACCTAAATGTGCAGTACTGGCTTTTAAGTAAATCGATGAGAAATCACCTCATCTATTTCTCTTTTGTTTTTTTTATAAGCAATTGCATTTACGCTCATAATTTTCAACAATTACCATCTTTAAACGATCAAGCTGAAAAAATTTATAAGCAAAACCCACAAAAAGCTTTAGAAATTTTAGAAAAAGCGCTTCAAGAGTATAAGCAAGAAAATTTAAACGCTTCTTATAATTTAATGGGTTTGGTTTACCGTGATATTGGGAAATTAGAGGAAGCTATAAAATATTCGACGTTGGTTATTGAAAACAGCAAAAAAGATAGTTTAAAAGCTTCAGCATATAATAATTTAGGAGCTTGTTTGCGCCAGAAAGGCGCGTATGAAAATGCTATTCAAAACTATTTAAAAGCGCTTCATATTTATGAAAATAATAACCAACAAAAGGAAATTGCGGTAGTAAATAATAATATTGGTCTAGTATATAGTTACTTAGGTTTACCAGAAAAAGCCTTAGAATTTCACGTCGCAGCTCAACAAAAATTTGAAGAAATTGAGTATGAAAAAGGCGTTTCAGAAGCTTTAAATAATATTGCAATTGTTTACGCGAATAAAGGTGATTTAGATAAAGCATTAATCAATTTTAAAAAATCGCTGAAAATAGAAGAAAAAAGAAACGATGTTAAAGGAAAAGCAGAGTCACTTAATAATGTTGGTGGCGTATATTATTATCAAGGAGAAGTAGATTCAGCTTTAGTCTATTTTCAGAAATCTATTCAGTTAGAAAAATCAATTAAAAATTTTGCGGGTTTAGCATCGAGCTATAATAATATGGCAACTGTTTTAATGGAAAATAATCGACTGCAAAAATCTAAAATATATCTTGACAGCGCCTTTAATTATGCTACTAAATATAAAATGATTACCGATAAAGAAAACGCTTTATTCAATTATTCTCAGTTTTATGAATTGAGTAATGAAAACAAAAACGCCTTATTGTATTTTAAGAAATATGCAGATTTAAAAGACAGCACTAAAAATATAGCAACCAATAATAAGGTTTCACAACTAGAAATTGAATACGAAACCAAGAAAAAAGAAAATCAAATACTTCAGCAAAAAGCAAAACTAGCAGAAAAAGAATTAGAAGTTAGAAAAAAGAATATGTATCTCTATGGCAGTTTGGGACTTGCGCTAATTTTAGGTCTGTTAGGTTACCTTTTTTACAACCAACAAAGATTAAAGAATCTTCAATTTAAGAAAGAAAGTCAATTAAAAATTGCTTTGGCAAAAATACAAACGCAAAATGAACTCCAAGAACAGCGTTTAAGAATTTCTCGGGACTTGCACGATAATATTGGCGCCCAACTCACTTTTATTATTTCAAGTTTAGATAATCTAAAATTTGCCTTTCCCGCTATGGAAAACAAGATTTTAAAAAAACTTACTTCCATTAGTGATTTCACGGGGAAAACCATTTATGAACTAAGAGATACAATTTGGGCGATGAATAAAGAAAAAATAAGCTTTGAAGATCTACAAATTCGAATTACCAACTTTATAGAAAAAGCAAAATCAGCTTTTCGAGGAACAAATTTCGAATTCAATATTTCTTCAGAAATAAATATCGAACACACTTTTACATCGGTGGTAGGAATGAATATCTATAGAATTATTCAAGAATCGGTTAATAACGCCTTAAAATACGCTGAAGCAAAAAAAATTACCGTAACTATTGAAAAACAAAAAAATGAATTTTTAATCAGTATCGAAGATAACGGAAAAGGATTTCACGTCGAAAATATAGAAATGGGCAACGGGCTTCAAAATATTCAGAAAAGAGCAAAACAAGCAAAAGGCGAAGTCAAAATTATGTCAACCCCAGAAAGAGGAACAAAAATTACATTAAAAATCGCTTCCTAAAAAAACAAAAAGATGAGGATAAAGATAGCTATAGTCGACGATAACACTTTCTTAATTAATACAATTAAAGAAAAATTATCTTTTTTTGAAGACATCAGTTTTAAATTCTCAGCCCTTAATGGAAGCGATTTGCTCACAAAATTAGAAAACAACTTTCACCTCGATATTATTTTAATGGATATAGAAATGCCCGTTTTAAATGGAATAGAAAGCACACAAATCATAAAGCAAAAATATCCACATATAAAAATAATAATGCTAACCGCGTTCGATAACGATGAGCATATTTTTAACGCAATTCAAGCAGGAGCAGACGGTTATCTTCTTAAAGAAATTCGACCAGAAGAATTGCATCAAGGCATTGTAGAAACGATGAACGGCGGTGCAGCAATGAATCCCTCGATCGCTCTAAAAACTCTAAAATTATTGCGCAATCCAACACATATTCAAAATAAAAAAGATCAAGAAGAAATCTCCCTTTCAAAACGAGAAATAGAAGTCCTGGAAAACTTAAGCAAAGGCCACAGTTACACCGTCATTGCAGACTATTTAATGTTATCGCCCAGCACCATTCGAAAACATATCGAAAATATTTATAAAAAACTACAAGTTCACAGCAAAATAGAAGCCGTTCAAAAAGCAAAAAAACACAATATTATATAAAAGTTGGGCGTTCCCAAAGGTCGGGCTATCCGCTACAATTCCTCGTTTATTTTCGCTATCGCTACAAAAACCTGCGGGATTTTCACTACTATCCCTAACGCAAAAAAATGTAATTTAGTCAAAAATAAAAAAGCTCCATGAAAAAGTTTTTCCTCGGTGTAATTATCGCGATTTTAGTGGCGATTGGTTACAATTATTTCAACAATCGGTTAGCGGAAAGAGAATCGTTAGAAGCAAGTTCATCACTTATTGAAAAAGAAATTCGAAAAGTAAGCAAACTCATTGTTTCAGAAGGAAGCTACGCGCAAATCTATAATTATAAAAACACCGAAAGTTTTTTGTTCGATGTATTATCAGCACGCAAAAAAGCATTAATTGTCGTAAATGCAGAAGCAACCGTAAGTTACGATTTGTCGAACATGCAATATGAAATTGACGAAGAAAATAAAACGGTGCAAATTATTTCAATTCCAGAACCGGAGTTAAAAATCACCCCCGATTTTGAATTTTACGATGTAACCCAAGATTATTTAAATCAGTTTAAAGCCGAAGATTATAATTCAATAAAACAAAAAATCAATAAAAACCTTCGTGCTAAAATCGAAAAATCTACTTTGATGAAAAATGCAGAAAACCGATTAATTTCTGAACTGCAAAAACTATTTATTTTAACCAATTCGCAAGGCTGGACGTTGCTTTATAAACAAGAAAAACTCCAACAATCAGAAGATTTTCAACGCGTAAAACTTTAGATAAAGTACTTCGGAAGAAGCTTAAGAACATTTTTTTAAAAAAAAATCAATTTCGTGACAAGCTTTCTGAACATTATACACGTTAGCGGTGCTAATAAAGCTAGGTAAAAAATATTATCTTGCCGTTCTATGATCTCAGAACGGAAAAAAGAAATTATTACCATTGCTGCAAAACTCTTCAAAGAAAAAGGCTATAATGCTGTTTCTATGCGAGATTTGGCACAAGAATTAGGAATAAAAGCAGCGAGTTTGTACAACCATATTTCTTCTAAACAAGAAATTTTAGCAATTATTATTTTAGAAGTTGCCGAAAGTTTTACGCAGCATATGCAAAAAACTTTCCCGAAAAATATAAGCGTTCGACAAAAACTGGAAGAAATAATCCATATGCATATTGAAATTACTATTCAGAAAACCAATTATTTAGCCTGTCTTAATAATGATTGGATGCATTTAGATGAAAAAAACCTCGCTTATTATATAGAAATGAGAAATGGCTACGAAAAACAGTTACGTAAAATAATTTCAGAAGGTATCGAAAATGGAGAGTTAGAAAAACGCGATGAAGAAATAATTCTATTTTCATTGCTTTCTACCTTGCGCACTTTATATTTATGGTATTCTAAAAAACCAAGCCTTAAAATTGAGCTTCTAAAGCGAGATCTTACAAATACCTTGCTTTCTGGCGTGATAAAAGCATAATTTTAACAATGTGAATTTGTAATTAAGACTAACAATCGTTAGTTTTGTTAGGTAACCGAATTAAGAGAATGGCAAAATTTTACGAAATAGAAGTAAAAGACGTTTATAAAGAAACAAAAGATTGTACCGTAGTTTCTTTTAACGTTCCCGAAAATCTAAAAAAAGATTTCACCTTTCATCAAGGACAGCATTTAACGTTGAAAAAAGATATTGAAGGCGAAGATGTGCGGCGCTCGTATTCGTTATGTTCAAGTCCTGTAGATAATGAGTGGCGTGTGGCAGTAAAACAAATTCCAACCGGTAAATTTTCAACCTATGTAAATAATGAGTTGAAAACTGGCGATAAATTGGAAGTAATGAAGCCAAGCGGAGAGTTTGGCGTTCAAGTAAATGCTGAAAGCGAAAAAAACTATGTTGTTTTTGCCGCGGGAAGTGGAATTACGCCTATTCTTTCCATGATAAAAACGCATTTAGCCTTAGAGCCCAAAAGTACCTTTAAGCTGTTTTATTTGAATAAAAATGCGAAATCTATTATCTTTAAGGAGGAATTAGAGCAGCTTAGAAATAAATATTTCGGAAGGTTTGAAATTTATTATTTTCTAACTCGAGAGCAACGTGATATTCCGCTGTTTAATGGAAGATTTGATGTTGAAAAAATTCAGCAATTAACCCGTTCGCTTATTGATGTAGAAGATACCGACGAATGTTTTATTTGCGGTCCCGAACAAATGATTTTTATGATTCGTGACGAACTGCAAAAAGCTGGTTTAGCAAAAGATCATATTCATTATGAATTATTTGTAACCGGCCTTTCTGATGAAGATAAAAAACGCGCGGCAAAAGCGCTCGAACATAAGTTTGAAGGAACAAAAGTAACCGTGCTTGATGGTGGAAAAGAATTCCATTTTGGAATGACCGATGAATATGATAATATTCTCGATGCCGCCTTAGGAGCCGGAGCAGATTTGCCTTTCGCTTGTAAAGGTGGGGTTTGCAGTACGTGTAAATGTAAGTTGGTAGAAGGTTCAGTAGAAATGAAAACTAATTACGCCTTAGAAGATGATGAAGTCGCGGCTAATTTCGTGTTGAGCTGCCAATCGGTGCCAACTTCAGAAAAAGTAGTCGTAGATTTCGATGTATAATCCGTTCAAAGTTGCAAGCTCAAGTTTAAAGTGAAAAGCTTTAAACATTCAGCTTAACGCTTTAAACATAAACTAAAAGATGATGAGTGAGAAAGAAGTAAAAAATTTAGAAGAGATTTTCGATGCAAAAATTGCTCGAGATGAAAAAATAGAACCCAAAGATTGGATGCCAGAAAAATACCGAAAAACACATATTCGGCAAATGTCTCAACACGCGCATTCAGAAATTGTAGGAATGTTACCCGAAGGAAACTGGATAACCCGAGCGCCTTCGCTAAGAAGAAAAGTGGCATTGTTAGCAAAAGTGCAAGATGAAGCCGGTCACGGTTTGTATCTATATAGCGCTACAGAAACTTTAGGGGTATCGAGAGATGAACTATTTGAGCAATTGCATTCAGGGAAAGCAAAATATTCTAGTATTTTCAACTATCCCACAATTACGTGGGCAGATATTGGCGCGATTGGTTGGTTAGTAGATGGAGCAGCAATTATCAATCAAGTTCCGTTGTGTAATACTTCATTCGGGCCTTATGCAAGAGCAATGGTAAGAGTTTGTAAAGAAGAAAGTTTTCACCAACGTCAAGGATACGAAATAATGTTAACCCTTTGTCGCGGAACCGAAGAACAGAAACAAATGGCGCAAGATGCCTTAAATCGCTGGTGGTGGCCTTCTTTAATGATGTTTGGGCCAACAGATGATGAATCTACGCATACCGAACAATCTATGAAATGGAAGCTGAAACGAAAAACAAACGATGAATTACGTCAGCAGTTTATTGACCAAACTGTTCCACAAGCGGATATTTTAGGAATTAAAGTTCCTGATGAAGATTTAAAATGGAATGAAGAACGCGGTCATTATGATTTCGGAAAAATAAATTGGGACGAATTTTGGCAAGTGGTTAAAGGTCACGGTCCGTGTAATAAAGAACGTTTGCAAACTAGAGTGAATGCTTGGGAAAACGGACAATGGGTGAGAGATGCAGCAATGGCTCACGCAGAAAAGCAAGCCGAGAAAAAAGTGAAACAAGCAGTTTAAGTACTGAGAATTGAGTAATGAGTAAAAATTTAAATTTTCTAATTAATAGAATATAGCTTAAGAGATTAGATTAAAAGATGTGCAGTTTAAGTTCGCTCAACTATTAAAGTAGAAGTACCTAAAAAACGAATTACTCAATTCTAATTGCTAAATACTAAAAATATATGTCAGATAATAAAAAAAGTAAAAAGGAATGGCCACTTTTTGAAGTGTTTGTTCGAAGCAAAAACGGTTTAGAACATCGTCATTTTGGAAGTTTACATGCCGCCGATGCAGAAATGGCTTTAGAAAACGCGCGTGATGTTTATACCCGAAGAAATGAAGGCGTTAGCATTTGGGTTGTAGAAGCAAAAAATATTACCGCTTCTAATCCTGATGAAAACGGAGAGATGTTTGAGCCTGCTTCCGATAAAGTTTACCGTCACCCAACATTTTACGATTTGCCCGATGAGGTGAAACATATGTAATTTTCGCATAAGCGTGAATCTCTGAAAATTTTTCAGTTTAAAAAATTGAAGGTTTTCAACTTAAATAAAATTTAATGAATAAAGAATTTTTAATAAAATATATCTACGGTATTGCCGATAACGCGTTAATTCTCGGTCAACGTTTAGGCGAATTAACCGGTCACGGCCCTACTTTAGAAGTCGATATTGCTTTAACTAATACTTCCTTAGATTTATTTGGGCAAGTGCGAAGTTACTTTCAATATGCTGCTCAACTTTCTGATGAAGAAATTACTGAAGACGATATTGCTTTTTTACGTACAGAACGTGAATATTTAAACGTCTTGTTGGTAGAGCAACCTAATCGTGATTTTGCATTCGTAATTGGTAAACAGTTTTTGTTCGATCACTTTCATTTTTTATTATTAACTGAATTACAAAAAAGTCACGATCAAACCTTGGTGGCAATTGCAAAAAAGAGCTTGAAAGAAGTAAGTTATCACAAACGTTTTTCTTCAGATTGGATTAAACGTTTAGGCGATGGAACCGAAGAAAGCAAACAAAAAATGCAAACCGCTATTGATGATTTATGGCGATTTACAGATGAATTGTTTCACTTGACCGAAAACGATAAAAAAGCAATTAAAGAAGGAATTGGGGTAGATGTTTCAAAATTAAAAGAAACTTATTATAAAAATGTAGCTGAAGTTTTAGAAGAAGCTACACTTGACGTTCCTGAATTGAACTATTTTCAAGAAGGTGGAAAAAAAGGAATTCATTCAGAACATATGGGTTATTTACTTACAGATATGCAATATATGCAACGAACCTATCCCGGAATGAAATGGTAATCAATTCCTGGGTAAACAGGAATCTAATTACTCTTATAATTTAAAATTTTTAATGGTAGAAGAAAAAGTACATATTGAAGAAGAACTAGAACCGATCCTTAAAAAAGTTTCGGATCCGGAAATTCCTGTACTTTCTATTATTGATTTGGGTGTGGTTCGTTCGGCAAGTTTGAACGGAAATAAAGCTAAAATCGAAATCACTCCAACTTACAGCGGTTGTCCTGCAATGGATGTAATTGGCGACGATATAAAAACAGCTTTAAAAGATGCGGGTTATGAAGCCGAAGTCAACTTAATTTTAGCTCCCGCGTGGTCTTCAGATTGGATTACCGAAGAAGGTAGAAAAGCCCTGGAAGATTACGGCATCGCTCCACCAATGGATGCAACTTCAGATAAAAAAGCATTATTGGGCGAAGAGCGTATTGTAAAATGCCCACAATGTAAATCCACTAACACACATATGGTAAGTCAATTTGGTTCTACGGCCTGCAAAGCATTATTTAAATGTGACGACTGTCAGGAACCATTCGATTATTTTAAATGTTTAATATAATTCCTGCGTAGGCAGGAATCTTTTTATAAGATAATATGAGCAAAAGCATTCAAGTTGAAATTCAGAATAAAGTTGCAAAAATACGTTTAAACCGACCGGAAGTTTTTAACAGCTTCAACAGGGGAATGGCACTTTCTTTACAGAAAGAATTAAAAAAATGTGCTGAAAATAAGGAAGTAAGAGCAATTCTACTAACGGGTAACGGAAAAGCATTTTGTGCTGGTCAAGACTTAAAAGAAGTCACCGATCCCGATTTAAATCCTGGGTTTAAAGCTATTCTAGAAGAACATTACAATCCGATTATTCAACTCATTCGATCAATAGAAAAACCAATAGTTGCAGCAGTAAATGGTGTTGCTGCCGGAGCTGGAGCTAATATCGCTTTGGCATGCGATATTGTAGTCGCTTCTGAACACGCCGCCTTTATTCAGGCTTTCAGTAAAATCGGATTAATTCCCGATAGCGCGGGAACGTTCTTTTTACCGAGATTAATCGGTTTTCAAAAAGCTTCTGCTTTAGCGATGCTAGGCGATAAAGTTTCTGCGGAAGAAGCGGAAGAACTCGGAATGATTTACAAATATTTTTCAGCGGAAAGTTTTGAAGAAGAAAGCACAAAATTAGTCGAAAAACTAGCCAACATGCCCACGCGTGCTTTAGCATTAACAAAAGAAGCGCTCAATCAATCGTTGACTAATAATTTGGAAGAGCAACTAGCATTGGAGTCGAAAAATCAAATAGCAGCAGCTTCAACAGCAGATTATAAAGAAGGCGTAAATGCTTTTGTTGAGAAAAGAAAACCTAATTTTAAAGGAGAATAAAAATACAAAAAAGCTGTTTCTCTTGAACTTGTTTCAAGGTTTTATCTTAAAATAATAGTATTATGAAATGCTGAATAAAGTTCAGCATTCCAGAAAATAAAAAAATAAAATTAATGAACGTAGGAATAATAGGTTGTGGAACAATGGGAAGCGGAATTGCACAGGTAGCAGCTACTGCTGGTTGTTCTGTAATGGTTTACGATACAAAACAAAAAGCATTAGATAACAGTAAAGCAAAACTCGAAAAGGTTTTATTGCGTTTAATTGAAAAAGGAAGAATCGACGAAGCTGAGAAAAATAGAATTCAAGGCAATATTTCGTACGAGAATTCTTTAAAAGAGCTAGCAAAAGCAAACTTAACCATAGAAGCGATTGTTGAAAATTTAGAGATAAAACGAAAAGTTTTTCAAGAATTAGAAAGCTATCAAACACAAGATGCAATTATCGCTTCGAATACTTCTTCATTATCCATTGCTTCCATTGCAGCTTCGTTAAAAAATCCAGAACGTGTTATTGGCGTTCACTTTTTTAATCCGGCACCTTTAATGCCATTAGTAGAAATTATTCCGGCTATTCAAACTTCCAAAGAAGTTAAAGAAAAAGTAGTGAAAATTATATCCGATTGGAAAAAAGTAGGCGTGTTGGCAAAAGATACACCAGGTTTTATTGTCAATCGGGTCGCTCGACCTTTTTACGGAGAAGCACTCAGAATTCACGAAGAAGGCAAAGCAGATTTCGCCACCATAGATTGGGCGTTAAAAGAATTAGGCGGTTTCCGAATGGGGCCTTTTCAGCTGATGGATTTTATTGGAAACGATGTTAATTATACTGTTACTGAGACGGTGTTCAAAGAATTTTATTTCGATCCACGTTACAAACCTTCATTCACTCAAAAACGTTTAGCCGAAGCGGGTTATCTAGGAAGAAAAACTGGCAAAGGTTTCTATGATTACGGAGAGAACGCGAAAAAAGCCACGCCAACAAAAGATGAAAAACTCGGAAATGAAATTTTAGATCGTGTATTGGTAATGCTAATTAATGAAGCAGCCGATGCACTTTTCATGAATATTGCCACTGCAAAAGATATCGACCTGGCGATGACAAAAGGCGTAAATTATCCAAAAGGACTTTTAGCCTGGGCAAACGAAAAAGGAATCGATTGGTGTGTTAAAAAGATGGATGCACTTTATAACGAATATCATGAAGATCGCTACCGTTGTAGTCCATTGTTAAGAAAAATGTCGAAAGAAGGAAATAAATTCAACATTTAATTTAGTTTGAAATTTGTATGAAAGGAGCTGAAATTCCAGCACACATGCTTGCTAACGATTCCTTTAGTCAATGGTTAGGAATTGAAATTGTTGAGGTGCGCGAAGGCTATTGTAAAGTAAAAATGACTTTAAGAAAAGAGATGTTGAATAGCATGAAAAAAGCACATGGCGGCATCACGTATTCATTGGCCGACACCGCTTTTGGTTTCGCTTGCAATACCTTTGGTAAAAAGGCGGTTTCCATCGAAACCTCGATCAATCATATTGAAGCACTAGAAGAAGGCGATGTTATCACAGCAGAATCTGATGTGAAAAGCCAAAAAAATAAATTAGGATTTTATATAGTAGAAATAAAAAAAGAAAATCAACTCGTAGCACTTTTTAAAGGAGTTACCTATAGAACCAGCGCAAATTGGGAAGAGTAAACAAATAAGTTGGACGCAACCCTAACGGGTCGGGCTCTCGCAAGTCGCTTTTTTCAATTCCTTTTTAGGGAGGAATTGAAAAAGAGCTTCAACAAATTGCTCCATCCCTTGCTCAAAAATAGAGACAAATTTGAAATTGTAAAATATTGATAATGGAAGAAGTATATTTTTTATTTTACATTCAACATAAATAATTCAAAATTTTAAGTAAATGAACACATATATCATAGACGGCATCAGAACGCCCATCGGAAATTACAAAGGAACTTTATCTCCGGTAAGAGCAGATGATTTAGGTGCTTTAGTCATTAAAGAAATCGTTAAACGCAATCCGAATATTCCAAAAGAAGCTTACGATGATGTTATTTTAGGTTGTGCTAATCAAGCCGGAGAAGACAATCGAAACGTTGCGAGAATGTGTTCGTTATTAGCGGGCTTACCATATTCTGTTCCGGGAGAAACCGTAAACAGACTTTGTAGTAGTGGACTTTCAGCGATTATTCACGCCAATCGTGCGATAAAAGCCGGAGACGGAGATTTATTTATTTCCGGTGGTGTAGAACATATGACGCGTGGTCCTTACGCGATTGCCAAACCTTCCAGCGCTTTTGGAAACGATGCTAAAATGTACGATACAAGTTTTGGTTGGCGTTTTGTGAATCTAAAAATGCATGAAATGTATGGCACCGATGGAATGGGTGTAACCGCAGAAAACTTGGTCGATAAATATAAAATTTCCAGAGAAGATCAAGATGCTTTTGCCTATTGGAGCCAGATGAAAGCAACCAAGGCCCAAGAAAACGGAAGATTAGGTAAAGAAATCGTCACGGTAGAAATTCCGCAGCGAAAAAAAGATCCGATTCAATTCAGCACAGATGAATTCGTAAAGCCGAAAACTTCTAAAGAAATTCTAGCAAAATTACGTCCGGCTTTCAGAAAAGACGGAAGCGTAACCGCAGGGAATTCTTCAGGGTTAAATGATGGCGCCGCGGCAACTATTGTAGCTTCAGAAAAAGCCGTAGAAAAATATGGTCTAAAACCAATGGCAAAAATTTTAAGTTCAGCGGTAGTAGGAGTAGAACCGAGAATTATGGGAATTGGTCCTGTAGAAGCGTCAAACAAAGCTTTGAAAAAAGCCGGACTAACGATGGACGATATGGACGTCATTGAATTAAATGAAGCTTTTGCCGCACAGTCGTTAGCGTGTACAAGAGCTTGGGGTTTAAAAGATGACGATCCCAGATTAAATCCAAACGGCGGAGCGATTGCAATTGGTCATCCACTTGGTGTTACTGGAGCTAGATTAGCGAATTCTGCTGCTCTAGAATTGCAAATCACCGGAAAAAAATATGCGTTAATAACAATGTGTGTTGGGGTTGGCCAAGGTTATGCTGCTGTAATAGAACGTGTTTAAAAAATAAAAAGATGCAAAAAGTACAACATTATATACAAGGACAATGGATTGACGGGCAAGGAGAAGGAAATCCTATTTTCGATTCCGTCACCGGAGAACATTTTACCAACGTAACCACGGAAGGAATCGATGTGCCTGAAGTTTTACAATACGGAAGAACAAAAGGCGATACGCTTCGGAAAATGACCTTTATTGAACGTGGAAATATGCTGAAGAAATTAGCTTTTCACCTTCAAAAACACAAGCGTACTTTTTATGATATTAGTTTTAAAACCGGTGCGACAAAAATAGATAGTTGGGTCGACATTGAAGGAGGATTCGGAAATCTTTTTGCCAATGCTTCTTTACGTAAACTATTTCCTAATCAGCCATATCACGTAGAAGGAGAACCAATCGATTTATCGCGTGGAGGTCGTTTTATGGCACATCATATTATGGTTCCAAAAACCGGTGTAGCCGTTCATATTAACGCTTTTAATTTCCCGGTGTGGGGGATGTTAGAAAAATGTGCGGTAAATTGGATGGCAGGAGTTCCCGCGGTCGTTTTACCGGCACCGCAAAGTGCTTATCTAACCGAAGCGGTAGTGAAAGTTATTATTGAATCTGGAATTTTACCAGAAGGTGCTTTGCAATTAATCAGTGGAACCCGAAAAGATATTTTGGATACGGTAGAATCACAAGATATTGTCACTTTTACCGGTTCGGCTTCAACCGGCCGAAAACTGAAAACACATCCGCGTTTAATAGAAGAATCTGTACCTTTTACCATGGAAGCCGATTCGTTGAATGCTTCTATTTTAGGAGAAGATGCAAAACCTGGGACTCCAGAATTTGATCTCTTTATTAAAGAAGTTCGGAATGAAATGACTTCAAAATGTGGACAAAAATGTACGGCCATCCGAAGAATCATCGTTCCGCAAAACCTCATGGAAGACGTTCAAATCGCATTAGGTAAGGCTTTAGATAAAGTGACTTATGGAGATCCGCGTTTAAAGGAAGTCCGTATGGGAACTTTAATCGATAAAAAACAAGTCGAAGCCGTAAAAAATAGTGTCCAAGAAATCGCGAAAACCGCCGAAATAGTATATGGTGATTTTGAAAATGGAAAAGCGGTAGGCGCTGATTTTGAAAAAGGAGCGTTCATTAAACCAATTTTACTTCGTGAAAATGATCCGTTTACCAATCATGCGGCTCATATTACTGAAGCTTTTGGTCCGGTAAGTACGTTAATGCCTTATAAAAGTTTAGATCAAGCGGTTGAATTATCCAGAATGGGAAGAGGTTCCTTAGTGAGTTCTATTGCTACAAATGATGATAAAATCGCTAAAGATTATACAATTCGAGCTGCTACACATCACGGTAGAATTTTAGTTTTAAATCGGGAAAGTGCTAAGCAAAGTACAGGTCACGGTTCTCCGTTACCTAATCTTATTCACGGTGGTCCGGGTCGTGCCGGAGGTGGAGAAGAAATGGGTGGCGTTCGCGGAATTAAGCACTATTTACAGCGTTGTGCCGTACAAGGTTCGCCTACTACATTAACAGAAATTACGGGAATTTATCAACCGAATGCTGATTATAAAGAAGCAGAAAAACATCCGTTTGCCTATCATTGGGAAGATATCGAAGCGGGAATGTCATTAAAAACGCATAGCCGAACCCTTACCGATACTGATATTATCAACTTCGGAAATTTAACTTGGGATCATTTTTATGCGCACACCGATATTACTTCACTTGAAGGAAGTATTTTTGAGCAACGTACCGCACACGGCTATTTCATTATTTCCGCGGCAGCGGGATTATTCGTTTATCCAAATAAAGGACCGGTTGCGGCAAATTATGGTTTAGAAGAAATCCGTTTTTTACGTCCACTTTATCATAACGATACCATTCATGTTCGATTAACATGTAAACAAAAAATCGATCGAGATCAAAAAGGAAAAGAATTACCAAGCGGAATTGTAAAATGGTATGTAGAAGTTTTTGATACAGATGTAACCAAAGGAAATATTCCAGAAAGTGAAAAAGAGGAAAAAGAAGCCCTAGTTGCCATTGCGACTATTTTAACCATGGTTCAGAAAAAACAAACTACTTTTAAAGAAATTACCGATCAGGTTTTTGAAAACGCACTTCATAAACTTACTGAAGATACAAAACCGGAATGGGGAATTATGACCCCGCAACATATGGTAGAACATTTAGAGGCTAGTTATCGAATTGCTTCTGGGGAAATTCAAGATTTTGAAATCTCCACTCCTAAAAAATATTTAGATGACGTTAAGGAAACCTTATACAATTACGAACCAATGCCTAAAAATTATAATTTTCCATTTTATAAAGAAGGCGAATTATTCAGTTTAAAGCACGAAGATTTAGCTATGGCTAAACAAAAGTTGAAAGAAGCTAAAAAGCAATACGAAAACTTTTTTGTTGAAAATTCCGAGGCGGTTACTAAAAATGCAGTTTTTGGAGAATTAACCAAATTCGAGTGGAAATTATTACACAGAAAACACCTCAATCACCACTTTAAACAATTCGGAATTTTATAAATTTATTGTTCAATTTAAAAACTTAAGTTTTGACAGAACCATACGTAAAACAAGATATAGAAAATAAAATCGCTACGATAGAATTTTTTCATCCGGCACACAATTCGTTACCGGGGAATATTTTGGCACAACTCGCCGATAATATCACTGAAGCCGGTAAAAATGATGAAATTTTAGTAATCATTTTAAAAAGTGGCGGAGAAAGAACGTTTTGTGCCGGAGCGAGTTTTAAAGAATTAATTTCTATTGAAAACGAACAAGAAGGAGAGAAATTCTTTAGCGGCTTTGCCAATGTAATTAACGCAATGCGCAAATGTCCTAAATTCATCATCGGTCGCGTACAAGGAAAAACCGTTGGTGGCGGAGTCGGTTTAGCTTCCGCGATGGATTATTGTATGGCTACAAAATACGCAGCCATCAAATTGAGCGAATTAAATTTAGGGATTGGCCCTTTTGTAGTTGGTCCGGCGGTACAACGTAAAATTGGCGCCAGCGGAATGTCACAAATCGCTATCGATGCCAATTCATTTTATTCACCAGAATGGGCAAAACGAAAAGGTTTGTATGCAAAAGTTTTCAGTTCTACTGAAGAATTAGACGACGAAGTTCAAGCCTTAGCCGAACAACTTTGCGGTTATAATCCTGAAGCGGTGAAAGAAATGAAACAAATGTTCTGGCGTGGAACAGAAGATTGGGACGAACTTTTACAAGAACGTGCAAAAATCAGTGGTAGATTAGTACTTTCATCATTTACAAAAGAAAAATTAGAACGTTTTAAATAATGATTTACAGCTTCAAAGGGCATATTCCGGTCATTCAAGAAAGCAGTTTTGTTCACCCACTAGCGGCAGTAACCGGTAATGTAATTATTGGAGAAAATTGTTATATCGGTCCGGGAGCTGCAATTCGTGGCGATTGGGGCGAAATTATTTTAGAAGATGGCGTAAATGTACAGGAAAACTGCACCGTTCATATGTTTCCAGGGAAAAGTATTAAGCTGAAAAAAGGAGCGCATGTAGGTCACGGGGCAATTATTCACGGTGCCAATTTGGGTGAAAATTGTTTAATTGGTATGAATTCTGTTATTATGGATGATGCTGAAATTGGCGACGAATCGATTGTAGGAGCGATGGTTTTTGTGAAAGCAGAAACCAAAATTCCGAAGCGAAGTTTAGTAGTGGGAAATCCCGGGAAAGTCATTAAAGAAGTTTCCGATGAAATGATTGCATGGAAAACAGCCGGAACTAAATTATATCAGCGTCTACCTAGCGATTGTCACGAAAGTCTGAAAGAAGTAAAACCGCTAAGGGAACTTCCTAAAAACCGCCCCGTACAAGAAGATTTTTACAAGACTTTAAATGAGTTTAAAAAGAAATAAGAATTTCAATTCAATTAGATTGAATTTATTCCTGAAATAGGAAAATATATTATGGCAGAAGTCGAATTAAAATTGCCCAAAATGGGCGAAAGCATTTCAGAAGCCACCATTATAAATTGGTTGGTTAGTGAAGGTGATGAAGTTACACAAGATCAAACAGTACTCGAAGTAGCTACCGATAAAGTAGATTCAGAAGTTCCAGCGCCGGTAAACGGAAAGATTTCTAAACTCTTGGTAGAGCCGAATGAAGTTGTAAAAATAGGCGAAGTAATCGCGCTTATTGAAGCTTCTGCCGACCAATCGGAATCGGTTAAGAAAGATGGTGTAGAAGAGAAGTCCATTCCAAAAAAGGAGACTAAGGCAAAACCAACACCGTCAGAAAAACCAAGTTCATCCAAGAAACCTCCAAAGGACCAAAAAACTTCCAAAAGTTATACGCTTAACGAAAATCAAAACACCTATTTTTCACCTTTGGTGGTGAGTATAGCGAAAGAACATCACATCAGTTTCGAAGAATTGGCAAGAATTCCTGCTACCGGAAGTGAAGGCAGATTAAGAAAAAGTGATATTTTCAACTATATTGAAGAAGGTCGACCGGCACAATTTGCACAACCTGTTCCAGAGCAAACAGGATTTCAGATTCCCGATCTCAAATTAGATAAAGGAAAAGGGAAAATAGTAGAAATGGACAGAATGCGTCAAATGATTGCCGATCATATGGTGTTTTCTAAACATACTTCGCCGCATGTAACCGCTTATGTGGAAGCCGATTTAACCGAAATGGTAAATTGGAGAAATGCGAATAAAAAAGCTTTTCAAGAAAAATACGGTGAAAAATTAACCTTTACGCCCCTTTTTGTAGAAGCGGTCGCCAAAGCGGTGAAAGATTTTCCGATGATAAATGTTTCGGTTGACGGTAAAAATATCATCGTAAAGGAAAGTATAAATATTGGAATGGCAACGGCACTTCCAACCGGGAATTTAATTGTTCCGGTGGTAAAAAATGCCGATCAAAAGGATTTAAAAACAATTGCTGCGGAAGTGAATGATCTAGCTGAAAAAGCTCGAAATAATAAATTGAAGCATGACGAAACTAGCGGAAGCACATTTACCATTTCGAATGTGGGAACATTTGGCAGTTTAATGGGAACACCTATCATCAATCAACCGGAAGCGGCTATTTTAGCAACTGGAATCATTAAAAAACGCGCTGAGGTAATGGAGTATGAAGACGGTGATAAAATTGAAATTCGCCAAATGATGTATTTATCATTGTCCTTTGATCATCGCGTAGTCGATGGATTTTTAGGCGGAAGTTTCCTACGTCGCGTAGCCGATTATTTTGAAGATTTTAACAGGCCTAATTATTAATGTTGAATTCTTAATTTTTAATGAAAAAGAACATTGTTAAAAATAAAAGTTTTGAATTCTCCTTAAAAATAATTGAGTTGTACAAAATTCTTCAGTCCCAAAAAGAATATGTCATATCTAAACAATTACTGCGCAGCGGAACAAGTATTGGAGCGAACATTGCAGAATCCGAAGCTGGCATAAGTCGTGCGGATTTTACTTATAAACTTACCATTTCAAGTAAAGAAGCTCGTGAAACTATTTATTGGCTTCAATTATTAGAACAGAGTAACTTAGTGACTTTAGAAACAGATCTGTCAGATTATATAAAAGATTGCAATGAATTAATTAGACTCTTAACGGCAATAGTCAAGACTATAAATTCGGAATCTAATTAAAAATTCATCATTTAAAATTAAAAATTAATGAAGATAACCAAAGATATATTTAAAAAGGCTTTTTCAAATCTTTGCACTGCCAAGGCGATGACAGAGTTATATGAGGAAAATTTTAAAACGGTTTCAAAATACGTTCATGCCACTTCTAGGGGACACGAAGTTATTCAAACCGCTCTCGGAATGCAACTTCAACCTTTCGATTACGTATTTCCGTATTATCGGGATGATTCCATTTTATTATCCATCGGGATGGAACCCAAAGATTTAATGCTGCAATTGTTGGCTAAAAAAGATGATCCATTTTCCGGCGGAAGAAGTTATTATTCACATCCTAGTTTACGAGATGACGATAAACCAAAAATTCCGCATCAAAGTTCTGCCACGGGAATGCAAGCTATTCCGGCAGCAGGAACTGCTATGGGAATGTGGTATAAAGAAAAAGAAGGGTTGGGTGATGATAATAAACCTGTTGTAGTTTGTTCGTTGGGAGATGCTTCAGTAACTGAAGGTGAAATAGCAGAAGCAATGCAAATGGCAGCGCTGAAACAACTTCCTATTATTTTCTTGGTACAAGATAATGGTTGGGACATTTCTGCAAATGAAGCCGAAACAAGAGCACAATCTGCTTTTGAATATGCACGCGGATTTAATGGTTTAGAAGCGATCAGTATCGATGGAACGGACTTTATAGAAAGTTATACTGAAGTCAATAAAGTTATTGAAACCATAAGAAAAGAAAGAAGACCGTTTTTAATTCACGCTAAAGTGCCGTTGCTAAATCATCATACTTCCGGTGTTCGAATGGAATGGTATCGCGACGATTTAGAAGAATCGAAAGAGCGGGATCCGTATCCTATTTTGAAAAAACAATTAGCTGAAAATGATTTTACCGAAGATGAAATTGAAGCGATTGAAGTTTTAGCAAGAGTTAAAGTAAAAGAAGCTTATCAAGAAGCAAGTCAAGCGGAAGATCCTAAACCGGAAGATTTATTTACCCACGATTTTGCTCCTACTGAAATTACCGAAGAAAAAGGGAAACGTTCGCCAGAAGGTGCCGAAAAAGTAGTGATGGTCGATTGCGCCCTTTTTGCTGTGGAAGAACTCATGAAAAAACACAAAGAATGCTTGCTTTACGGACAAGATGTTGGCGGGAGATTAGGTGGTGTTTTCCGAGAAGCTGCAACTTTAGCGCAAAAATTCGGAGACAATCGTGTATTTAATACACCCATTCAAGAAGCATTTATTGTTGGATCTACCGTGGGAATGTCGGCGGTTGGTCTAAAACCTATTGTTGAAGTCCAATTTGCTGATTATATTTGGCCCGGATTGAATCAATTATTTACGGAAGTAAGCAGAAGTTGCTACTTATCAAATGGGAAATGGCCGGTTTCGATGATTCTTCGTGTTCCGATTGGTGCTTACGGAAGTGGAGGTCCTTATCATTCTTCTTCCGTAGAAAGTGTGGTAACGAATATTCGCGGGTTAAAAATTGCTTACCCGAGTAATGGAGCCGATTTAAAAGGCTTGATGAAAGCTGCTTATTACGATCCGAATCCGGTGGTGATTTTCGAACATAAAGGATTGTATTGGAGTAAAGTGCTCGGTACAAAAGGAGCAACTTCCGTAGAGCCGAGTGAAGATTACGTGTTGCCTTTCGGAAAAGCCTGGGTTTTACAGGAAATCTGGAAGCAGGAAGAAAAAGAAACCCTTTGTATCATTACTTACGGAATGGGCGTGCATTGGGCGATGAATGCTTCTGAAGAGTTAGGAATGCAAGATCAAATTGAGGTGGTTGATTTACGAACTCTTTCGCCACTTGATGAAGAAACGATTATGAAATCGGTTAAGAAATGTGGGAAATGTTTAGTGGTGACCGAAGAGCCTTCAGATAACACGTTTGCGCGAGCGCTTTCCGGAAAAATTCAGGAGGAATGTTTTAAATATTTAGACGCACCGGTGATGACGATTGGTTCAGAAAATATGCCGGCCATTCCACTTAATTCAACTTTAGAAGAAACCATGATTCCTTCAACTGAAAAAGTGAAAAAGAAAATTGAAGAATTGTTAGCGTACTAATGCCAAAAATTTTTTACAAAGAAAAAATAATAAGTTACGTAATAAGCATTCCTATCGGGATGCTTATTATTTTATGTATGATCGGCGTAGGTTTTATAATTGCTGATGAAAATGCAAATCAATTAATTTTACTCGGTTTATTAGGTAGTTTAATTGTGTTAATACTACTTTTTTATCATTTATATAAATTGGAAATAATAGTTGATGAAAGTCATTTACACCTGCGTTTAGGAAAAGGAAATTTGGGTAAACGTTTTTTACTTTCAGAAATTGAAATTGATAGTTTTTCAGAGAAAAAGATTACGTGGTATTATGGTATAGGTTGGAAATATGATCATAAAGGAAATATTTTCTTTAATGCAAACCCTGGAATTGCTTTGTGCTTTCGATTAAAAGGAAACGCTAAAAAGATTATGATCGTTACCAATAATCGCGAAAAATTAAAAAATGAAATTCTTCAAGGAAGTTCTTATTCGAGAAAAAATCAATAAATATTAGTTACGTAACTGATAAGGATATTGCTCATAAATAGAACTATCCTCATTTATTGTGTTTCCGTTTTTTCTATCTAAAAGCGCTTGCTTCATCATTTCATCTGTAGCTTCTTTTTGGTAATTTTTTAGCTGACTCATAGCAATAGATTTGTAAAATTTAGGTTCAGCAAATTTCGGATATTTTTCTAAAGACTTATCGAATTGAAGAATAGCCTTTTCCCATTTTTGTTGTTCAAATAATGAGATGCCGTAATAAAATAAATCTAAATGATGATAACCATCTTCGCCCCATTCTTCTACTTGTTGCTGAATATCTTTTTCAAAAATATTTTCGGCTTTCTTAAATTCATTGAGTTGCAAATAACTTAACGCGAGGTAGAAATTATAGGTATGATCCATCACATAAGAATTTCCTTCCAGTTTTTTTATTCGTTTAAAATCTTTTATAGCATCGTTATAA
The DNA here is from genome assembly GCF_042433895.1 of Mesonia maritima. Lineage (NCBI taxonomy): Bacteria > Pseudomonadati > Bacteroidota > Flavobacteriia > Flavobacteriales > Flavobacteriaceae > Mesonia > Mesonia maritima. The sequence continues at coordinate 1,074,318 of NZ_JBHLUA010000012.1, forward strand.
GTTTTAGCAAAAATACATTTAATGAAAGCACGATAGGCTAGCCAACTTTTTTCATCATATTTTACTGCTTTATCCAAAAATTCCATTCCCACTTCATATTTTCGAGCTTTAAAATAAGGCATTGCTTTTTGTTGCCATAAATACGCAATTGTAGAATCTTTTTTTAAACCTTCATCAATACAATTTTCATATTTATGTAATTCTTTTATATAATTGTAGCGGTGAGCACAATTATATAAATGTTCCTGAAGAATTTTTTTCTTGTTCAATTAGAGTGGTTTCATTTTCTTTTTTAGCTTTTTCTTTTGAGCAAGATAAAAATAGCAAACAACTAAAAACAATATATACATATCGAGAAGTGGATTTCATATGGAATAGGTTTTATGTAGAGAACGCTTACGTTAATCTTCGTTAAATCAGTTGTTAATCATCGTTAATAATTTCAACACCACTAATTTGTATAGTAAATTTAAATAAAAAAATTAGCTATGGAATTTACAGAAAAAGTATCAAAAAAGTTGAATCAACTTTTAGAGAAAAATTACGATTCAGAAAAAGGGTACAAAGATGCCGCAGAAAGAGTAGAAAACCCTAAGATGAAAGATTTTTTATCTGAACAAGCCCAAAAACGTTATGATTTTGGAAATCAATTAAAATCTGAAATTAAAAACTATGGAAAATCTCCCGATAAAGGCGGAAGTGTAAAAGGAGCGGCTCACCGCGCTTGGATGGATTTAAAAGCAGCAGTTTCTTCTAGCAAAGCAGAAAATATTATGGAAGAAGTTCAACGTGGAGAACAATCTGCAATTGATGAATATGATGAAGTAATTGCTGAAGATTTGCCACCAACAACAAAAGATATTTTGGTAAAACAACGCGAAGAAATTAAACACGCACAACAAAGCGCAGCGAACTTTGAAAAGATTTCTTAGAAAATCTTATTTTCAAATAAAAAAGCTACCTTATTTCGGGTAGCTTTTTTTTATTTTTCTAGTTGAAAAAAGGAAGATTAATTTTTTGTTTTACTTTTTTATAAAAGTCTTTGGGATACGTACGATCTCCCATAAAAATATGAGTCATATATTCAGCAGCTCTTTGTCCATATTTTTGAAGAAGTAAATTTCTTAAGGTCGGTTGTCCATAAAATAATTTTGATAATTTTTTTCCTACCTCTAATTCAGGCAGAATTCGTTCTTCCAATTTTTGTTGATAGAGAATTTTAGCTTCTCGAAGATTCATTTTACTTTCTGCAATTGCTTTTGCCACAAGAACGCCGCTCGCTATAGCATTAGAAATTCCTTCCGCCGTAATAGGATCTGCAAAACCTGCCGCGTCACCAATTAAAAAAACATTTCTTTTTACAAAACCTTCTTTTCTTGGAGAAATAGGAATTATAAAACCGTGCGCTTCCTCTTCAAGTATAGTCGAAATTCCTAAAGTGGTTAAATATTTTTTATAATCTTCTTTTAGATTAGCTTTTTTCTTGGTTTTTAAAAAATTTCCTACACCAATTGATAAATGATTTTTCTTAGGAAAACACCATCCGTAGCCATTGGGAGAAACATCAATATCAAAACGAACTGATTTTGAAAGTCGCTCAAAATCGCTTGTAGGAACTGTTACTTCATATTCTAATGCCGGACACATCATTCGGCTTTCTTCCCAACCCGTTAATTTTGCCGTCGGGCTTAAAGCGCCATCTGCAGCGATAATAAATTTTGCTTTAATACTTCCGGTTGAAGTAAGAATTTCGGTATAATCATCTTCAAAATTTAAATCTTCAACTTTTGTTTCTTGTAGTATTTTTACCCCTAAATCTTCTGCTTTTTTTACAATTAAATGATCAAAACGATCACGCATCACCATACTAATTATAGGTTTTTCACGCTTGGTTTTAAAAGCCAATTTTTTACCAAAGAAAATTTCTACTTCATTAAATTCTGCATCTATAACTTCTTCAACAGAAAAAGGCAAATCTCTTAAGCCGCGATATACAAAACCTCCGCCACAAGTTTTGTAACGCGGTAATTTTTCCTTTTCAATAAGTACAGTTTTAAGACCGCTATTTGCTAAATGATAAGCCGCTGAAGCCCCAGCAGGGCCACTTCCTATAATAGCAACATCAAATAAATTTGTCATTTTTATTTATTAGAGCGATAAAAATATCATAAAAAAAGTCCTTCGCAAATTAATGGAAGGACTTTTTAACTTCTAAAATTATTTCTTTTTCTTCTCTCCAGGCGGATATCGATCTAAAATTTCTTTTACAATTTCATTAATCCGTTCAATTTTATCTTCCATATCCATTGCTAAAGCGCCGCTTCCCATTCCTTGCCAAACCAACTCATTTTGGTCAGCATCAATCAAATCAATATAAAGCGTTCCTTCTGTAGTTCGAGAAACGGTATTATAACCAGCTCCCCAATACCAAGGATTCCAGCCCCAACCGTAACCATAGCCAAAATTATTTTGGTAGATATTTACATTTTCTTCGGTTTTCGTGAAAATGCTAACCAACATATCCGGCTCTTGAGATTTTGTAAAACCTTTCGCCAATAATTCGCGTTCAATCGCACGTAAAATGCGTTTTTTGTCTAAATCGGAAACATCAGCTTTATCAATTCCCGGTTTGTAAAAAGCAAAACTTCTGTACTTTGTAAAATCAACTTCCCGATCATAATCGGTAGCCACTCTCACAGAGCTACATGAAGTAAGCACAAGTAAGAACGCTAACGGAGCAAATAATTTTTTTAGATTCATATTCAAGTTTTTTAGGGCGTTCGGGCGGGCTTTCGCGAGTCGCTTTTTTAAATTTCTGCTAGAGCAAAAATTTCAAAAGAGCTTCAACAAATCGCTCAATCCCTAACGCAATTAATCTAGTAACGCCGGGTCAACCTTATTGGGTAAAGTTACTTTTAAATTTGGTTCGGTTTCCATGGCTCGTTTTATAGCAAAAATAGCTTCATCGTTTCTTGCCCACGACCGTCTTGAAATACCGTTGTTTACATCCCAAAAAAGCATTGACTTTAAGCGTCTTGCAGCATCATTACTACCATCAAGAAGCATACCAAAACCACCATTTATGACTTCGCCCCAGCCAACGCCACCGCCGTTATGAATACTTACCCAAGTTGCACCTCTAAAACTATCGCCAATTACATTTTGAATGGCCATATCTGCTGTAAATTGGCTTCCATCATAAATGTTAGAAGTTTCTCGGTAAGGAGAATCGGTTCCGGAAACATCGTGATGATCTCTTCCTAAAATTACCGGACCAATTTCACCTTTTTCAATTGCTTTATTGAAGGCTTCAGCAATTTTAATTCTTCCTTCAGCATCTGCGTAAAGAATTCTCGCTTGCGAACCTACAACGAGTTTATTTTCTTGCGCACCTTTAATCCACGTAATATTATCTTGCATTTGTTGCTGAATTTCTTCAGGAGAATTTTTCTTCAATTCCTCTAAAATTGAAGTCGCGATTTTATCGGTTTTTAATAAATCTTCAGATTTTCCTGAGGCGCAAACCCATCGGAAAGGACCAAAACCATAATCAAAACACATTGGTCCCATAATATCTTGCACATAACTCGGGTATTTAAAATCTTTGCCGTTTTTAGCTAAAATATCTGCTCCGGCACGAGAAGCTTCCAGTAAAAAAGCATTTCCATAGTCAAAGAAATAGGTTCCTTTTGCGGTATGTTTATTAATTGCATCAGCTTGGCGACGTAAACTTTGCTGAACTTTTTCTTTAAATTTTTCAGGTTGATTCGCCATCATTTCATTAGCTTCTTCATAAGAAAGACCCGCCGGATAATAACCACCAGCCCACGGATTATGAAGTGAGGTTTGATCGCTACCTAAATCGATGTGTAAATTTTCCTCATCAAATTTTTCCCAAACATCAACTACATTTCCATCATACGCGATAGATAAAGTTTCTTTATTTTCTTGCGCTTCTTTTACGCGTTTTACTAATTCATTTAAATCGCTAATAATTTCATCTACCCACCCTTGAGAATGACGCGTTTGTGTCACTTTTTTATTGACTTCGGCACAAACGGTTACACATCCAGCAATGTTTCCTGCTTTGGGTTGTGCGCCGCTCATTCCGCCTAAACCTGAGGTCACAAATAATCCACCTTTAGGAGATTTTTTAATTTTTCTAAAACCATTTAAAACGGTAATGGTAGTTCCGTGGACAATTCCTTGGGGACCGATATACATAAAACTTCCGGCAGTCATTTGTCCGTATTGGGTAACGCCGAGCGCGTTGAATTTTTCCCAATCGTCGGGTTTTGAATAATTCGGAATCATCATTCCGTTGGTAACTACAACTCGCGGCGCGTCTTTATGGGAAGGAAATAAACCCATTGGATGACCGCTGTACATTGCTAAAGTTTGCTCGTCGGTCATTTCAGCTAAATATTTCATGACAAGGCGATATTGCGCCCAATTTTGAAACACCGCTCCGTTCCCACCGTAGGTAATTAATTCGTGCGGATGTTGCGCGACTGCGTGATCTAAGTTATTTTGGATCATTAGCATTATCGCTTTTGCTTGTTCACTTTTGCCTGGATATTCTTCAGTAGAACGCGCGTAGATTTTATAATCTGGACGAAAACGGTACATGTAAATTCTTCCGTATTTTTCTAATTCTTCCTTAAATTCGGGAAGTAAGGTTTTATGATGTTTTGGTTCAAAATAGCGTAATGCGTTTTGTAGTGCTAATTTTTTTTCCTCTTCCGATAGAATTTCTTTTCGTTTTGGTGCGTGATTTATGTTAGAATTGTATTCTTTTTTTGCAGGAAGTTCTGTTGGTATTCCTTGTAATATTTCTTCTTGAAAAGTCATTTTCAGTTGTATTAGTGTTAATTATCTTTTTTAAATGTATCGGTGGCTTTGTCATAGCCATACGGGCAATGACGACAACCGCTTTTACAACAATAGCCTCGCTTTAAATGATATTGTTCGGTAAAACATCGATAGCCTTCAGGCGTTAAATAATAATCACCTTCTTCTAGTGGAATATTTTTTTTAAAGCTCATATCACAAAAATAAGGATATCTGCTACTAATTTCATTATTTTGACAATGATTTCACGATGAATAATTTTTTAGAATATCATAACGACCCAATTAATCAATTTCTTCTTAAAGATGAAAAAACAGGTATTGAACTTTGGTTAAAAAGAGAAGATCTGTTGCATCCGTTTGTTTCTGGAAATAAGTATCGAAAACTGAAATATAATTTAATTGAAGCTCGAAAAAACGGTTACCAAAAAATACTCACTTTTGGTGGCGCTTTTTCTAATCATATTGCTGCGACAGCTTTTGCTGCTAAAGAAGTTGGTTTAGAGAGTGTTGGCGTAATTAGAGGAGAAGAATTAGGAAAAAATATTGAAAAAATACTTCAAGAAAATTCCACTTTGGCCTTTGCGAATGAGCAAAATATGAACTTGCATTTTATTTCCAGAAGTGATTATAGAGAAAAAGATTCGGTTAAAATTCAACATAAATTAGAAGAGAAGTTTGGTTTGTTTTATCGAATTCCGGAAGGTGGTACAAATGGGTTAGCTGTAAAAGGTTGCGAAGAAATTATTTCAGACACTGAAAAAGATTTTGATGTAATTTGTTCTTCCGTAGGAACGGGCGGAACCATTTCAGGTTTAGTTAACGCTTCATTTCCGCATCAAAAAATTATAGGTTTTCTTGCTTTAAAAGGTGATTTTTTAGCAGAAGAAATTAAGAAATTCAGCAAAAAAAATAATTGGGAACTTATACTAGATTATCATTTTGGCGGTTATGCTAAAGTAGATGATTCCTTAATTCAGTTTATTAATAAATTTACTGAAAATTACGCTGTTCAACTCGATCCTGTTTACACCGGAAAACTTTTATTCGGTATTATCGACTTGATTAAAGCTGGGAGATTTAAAGAAAATACTCGTATTTTAGCAATTCATACCGGAGGTTTACAAGGAATTTCCGGAATGAATAAAAAATTAGCTAAAAAAAATATGCCTCTTTTAAAAACAATGGTATGAAAATAAAATCTATAGTAATTGTTATTTTATGTGCCGGATTTCTCTTTGCCTGTGGAGCCAAGAAAAAAACGGTGAGAAATACACCGCCTATAAAAAAAGAAAATCGCGTTTCTACCTACGAGAAAGATAAAAATGCAAAAGAAGTAGAAACCGAAGAAATTATTGAAGAAGATAAAAATAAACCGGTTTTTAAAGACGATGTAGAACGTTACGTTTACAATTTTGCTGAAATTGCTAAAGATGAAATGACACTTTATGGAATTCCTGCAAGTATTACGTTGGCACAAGGTGTTTTAGAATCCAGTTCAGGAAAAGGAGAGTTAACCTTAAAATCGAATAATCATTTTGGGATAAAATGTAATGGCTGGCAAGGTGCAAAAGTTTACCACGATGATGACGCGTTGCAGGAATGTTTCAGAAAATATAACAATCCAAAATATTCGTTTCGTGATCATTCTTTATTTCTTTCAGAAAGACGACGATATGCATCGCTTTTCGACCTTGAGAGAGATGATTACAAGGCTTGGGCTTACGGTTTAAAAAAAGCCGGTTACGCTACCGATCCGCGTTATCCTGCAAAATTAATCAGTATTATTGAGCGATACCAATTGTATAAATATGATGAAGAAGTTCTAGGAAAAAGCACCGGAAAAAGTTTCGCTAAAAAAGACAATTCCAGACCCGATCATACCAGTATCCCTTATACTGTTAAAAAAGGAGATACGCTTTACAGTATTTCAAGAAAATTCAATTTAAGTGTAGAAGAATTAAAAGAAATTAATAACCTTCGCAGCAACGATTTAGCGATAGGTCAAAAACTTTATGTAGAAGCTTTATAAGAAAATCTATTTATGAGATATACCCGAAGTAGTCAATTATTTAATGAAGCAAAACAATATATTCCAGGCGGCGTAAATTCACCCGTTCGAGCATTTAACGCTGTTGGTGGCGATCCCATTTTTATAAAAAAAGCAAAAGGCGCTTATTTATACGATGAAGACGAAAATAAATATATAGATTATATCAATTCTTGGGGACCTATGATTTTAGGTCACGCGCATCCAAAAGTCACGGAAGCTGTTATTGAAAAAACAAAACAAGGAACTTCCTTTGGAACTCCCACCGAAATTGAAACCAAAATCGCAGAATTAGCGGTAAAAATGGTTCCGAATATCGATAAAATTCGAATGGTAAATAGTGGAACGGAAGCTTGTATGAGCGCTGTTCGCTTAGCAAGAGGATTTACAGGAAAAGATAAAATCATAAAATTTGCCGGTTGCTATCATGGGCATAGCGATTCATTTTTAATTCAAGCCGGAAGTGGCGCTGTTACGTTTGGAACACCAAATAGTCCGGGAGTTACCAAAGGAACGGCACAAGACACGCTTTTAGCCGATTTTAATAATCTCGAAAATGTAAAAGAATTAATTGAAGCGAATAAAAATGAAATCGCCTGCATAATATTAGAACCCGTGGCAGGAAATATGGGCTGTATTCCACCAAAAGATGGTTTCTTAGAAGGATTGCGAGAACTTTGCGATAAAAATGATATCCTTTTAGTTTTTGACGAGGTAATGACAGGTTTCCGTCTTGCACAAGGTGGAGCACAAGAATTACTAAATGTAAATGCAGATATTGTTGCTTTCGGAAAAGTAATTGGCGGCGGTTTACCTGTTGGGGCTTTTACTGCTCGAAATGAAATTATGGATTATTTAGCTCCTACCGGTCCAGTTTATCAAGCCGGAACTTTAAGCGGGAATCCCTTAGCGATGGCTGCGGGACTAACTGTGCTTACTGAACTTTATGAGCATCCTGAAATTTTTAAAAGTCTTGCTGAAAAAACAGCGTATTTACATGAAGGAATTGAAAAAGCCTTAATCGACCATAAAATAACGCATACGATAAATAGAAAAGGTTCAATGATTTCAGTTCATTTTTCAGAAGAAAAAATTACTGATTTTAAATCGGCAGCGAGTGGAAATAACGAGCGTTTTAAAAGCTTTTTCCGCGGAATGATGGATGAAGGAATTTACATAGCGCCAAGTGCTTTCGAAACCTGGTTTTTAACCGATGCCTTAACCTATGACGATTTGGATTTTACTATTCAAGCCGTAGAAAAAGTTGCTAAAAATTTATAAATAGAACAAAAATTAGAAAAAGTTCGATAAGAAATTATCGGCTTTTTTTATCGATTCATTTCCAGCAATTCTTCCACATAATTTCGCTTATTAGATAATCTGGGAATTTTATGTTGACCGCCGAGTTTATTGTGTTTTTTAGACCAATCATAGAAAAGTCCGGTTTTAGCTTGGTGAAGCTGAAGAATGTTTAAGGTTGTATTGTTTGTTCGTTTTGCTTCGTAATCGCTGTTAAGCGTTTGTAGGGTTTTGTCTAAACATTCAATAAAATGATGAATATTTTCCGGTGCTTTTTTAAATTCTACAATCCATTCGTGCGCTCCTTTTTTATTTCCTTCCATAAAAATAGGCGCGGCAGTATAATCTACAATTTCGCAATCGGTTAGTTTACTGGCTTTTCGAAGTGCTTCTTCGGCATTTTCAATAATTAATTCTTCGCCAAATGCGTTAATGTGGTGTTTTGTTCTCCCGGTAACTTTAATTCTATAAGGAGAAAGTGAAGTGAATTTTACCGTATCACCAACTTTGTAACGCCATAAACCGGCATTTGTAGTAAGAATAATTGCGTAGTTTGTATTTAATTCAACTTCATTTAGTGAAATAATTTTTTCATCAGAAGTTCCATAAGTATCCATCGGAATAAATTCGTAAAAAATTCCGTAATCAAGCATTAACAATAATTCTTTGCTGTTATTTAAATCTTGCACGGCAAAAAATCCTTCCGAAGCATTGTAGATTTCATAATACCTAAAATTATCTTTCGGAATAATTTTTTTGTATTGTTCAGCATAAGGTTCAAAACTTACGCCGCCGTGAAAATAAACCTCTAATTCTGGCCAAACTTCGGGTAATGTAGTTTTGTGAGTAGTTTCTAAAACGCGATTTAATAAAACCAACATCCAAGAAGGAACCCCGGCAATACTAGTTACTTTTTCCTGAATAGTATGATCGACCACTGCTTGCATCTTTTTTTCAAAATCACTCATCAATGATATTTCATTGTTTGGTGTGCTGCTAAACGTTGCCCAAAACGGCATATTGTCGATTAAAATAGCTGAAAGATCTCCGAAAACAGTTCCGTTTTCTTCGTATAATTCTTTGCTTCCGCCTAGGCGTAAACTTTTTCCTGTAAAAAGCTGAGAATCTGGATTGTTGTTTAAATATAAACAGAGTAAATCTTTACTTGCCGCGTAATGACAATCTTCTAAGGATTCTTGACTAACCGGAATAAATTTACTTTTTGCATTCGTGGTTCCGCTGGATTTAGCAAACCATTTTATAGGTGTTGGCCAGAAAATATTATTTTCGCCACGACGCGAACGTTCAATTAAAGGTTCAAAATCTTCGTAAGTTTGTATCGGTACGCGTTCAGCAAAAGTTTTATAAGTTTTAATAGATTGAAAGTCATATTGTTTTCCTATTTCTGTAAATTTTGCTCTTCCAATAAGTCGGTGTAAAAGTTCTAATTGAACCTCTTGCGGATACTTTACAAAAAGTTCCATTTGATGGATGCGCTTCTTTAAAAACCAAGAAGCAATAGAATTTACAATAGGAATTGGCATGGAATCACGTATATTTAAACCTGGTTAGTTGAGTATAAAAATAAAATAATTTTATGCTCCTGAAAAGTGCTTAACAAATAAAAGAAAAAAAAATATGCAATTTCAAGGTGTCTTGAGAAAAATGAAAACAGAGTTTGCTTCCCCAATTCAATATTACTTAATTTTTGAAGATGATTTTATTCATATGAATCAACTGTTGGATAAAACAATAGGAATTCATTTTCTAAAATATCAATGTTTAAATTGTGGAGAAGACAAAAAGATTTTTCGTCAAGGATTTTGTTACGATTGCTTTTATGAAACTGCCAGAGCTGGCGATTGGATTATGCGTCCCGAACTCAGTAAAGCACATTTAGATGAAGAAGACCGAGATTTAGAATATGAAAAGAAAGTGCAATTACAGCCTCATATTGTTTATTTGGCAAATTCGAGCAATATAAAAGTTGGTGTGACGCGTAAAACACAAGTTCCTACGCGTTGGATAGATCAAGGAGCGCACGAAGCCATAGAAATTGTAGAAGTTCCTAACCGCTATTTAGCCGGAATTACAGAAGTTGCTTTAAAAGAACATGTAGCCGATAAAACCAATTGGCGTGCGATGCTTAAAAATGAAATTGAAGATGTGAATTTAGAAGAAAAACGCGAGGCTTTAAAGCAATTTATTCCCGAAGAAGCAAAAGAATATTTCATTGAAAATAATAAGGAAACTGAAATTGAATTTCCTGTGTTGCAATATCCCACGAAATTGAAGAGCTTAAATCTCAATAAAAAATTGGATTACGAAGGAAAATTAAAAGGAATAAAAGGTCAATATTTAATTTTTGAAGACAACACCGTTTTCAATGTACGAAGCAATGAAGGTTATGTGGTGAATTTGGAAATCAAATAGAATTAATCAATCAATTCCTTTTTAATATATTTTGAATTCATCACTCGAAGCGCTCCCATATAACTCATTTTAAAACTGATCACATCGCCAACTTTGTGGTCTTTTACAGTTTTGCTAACATCGAGCACTAACATATCTGAACTTGCACCAATAAATTCTAAATCTTTTTCCGTAGGTTTTAAAAAATCTACCTTAGAAATATCAAGCAAACCAATATCTAAAATGGCACGTTTTTGAGTGGTTCCGTATTCTTCTTCATTAATTTCTGTCATTTCTCCGGAAGGGTTTTCTTCCATAATTCCGTAAGGAACAACAGGTTTTTCGGTAATTTCGATAATTTCAGAATGAAGCATAAATACGTCATCTTTCATATCGGGAATTGTTTTATTTTCAAATAAATCGGTTCCTAGAAATAAAGTTTCTCCAATTCTAAAATGATTTACTCCTTTTGGAATTTGCCCTTTCATTAAAAGTGGAACCATAACTGAAGATCCGCCGGAAACGCCTTTTATTTTTTTACCGAATTTAGCTTCAATTAATTGTTCGTATAAACTTAATTGAATCAATTTATCTTTACTTGGCATCACGCCGTTTAAACAATTTAAATTCGCACCAATTCCTGCCACTTCAATATTAGGAAGTTCAAATACGCGTCGGTAAAAATCCATTAGTGATTCTCCCATAATTCCTTCCCGAAGATCGCCTAACTCGATCATAATAATAATTCGGTGCGTCGTGTTTTGGCGTTGCGCTTCTTCAGAAAGCCATTTAATGGTAATAAATTCAGTATTAAAACTTATATCTGCATATTTAATAACATCTTCAATACTATCTTTTGCCGGTGGTTTTATATAAATCGTTTCCTTTTTCGGATCTAGTTTTTTAATTGTTTTTAAATTTCCCAATCGTGCATCGCAAACTTGTTCATCTCCCAATGAGAGAATAAAATCTAAATACGTTTTATTTCCGCAGAGCATTTTTAACACCGGAGCCCATTCCATATCATTTTTACTGAATAGATCTTGCAAATAATTATAGTTGTGCTTTAGTGATGTTCTGTTGAGTGTAACGTATGCCATTGATTATTTTTTTACTATTAAATATACTAAGAGTGAAGCGAAAACCCCAATTAAAATTGGGTCGAAACCTAATGGAATCGAAATTTCTAAAAAACTAAGCGTTAATGTTGAAAAACCGCCTACAAACATTGCAATAAAAGCGGCTAGCGGTTTTGGTTTTTTTGAAAATAGCATCGCTAAAACCGGAACTAATAAACCAGAAACCATAAACGAATAGGAGAGGAGCATTAAATCTAATACGCTGGTCATAAAAGTAGCGATTAGAATTGCTGAAAACCCAATAAAAAATGTTACTATTTGTGAAATTTTAATAGCTTTCGGATTTTCTTGTTTTAAACCTAAAATATCGGTTACAAAATTTCCGGAAGCCGCGAGTAAACAACTATCTGCGGTCGACATAATTGCTGAAAAATAAGCTGAAAGCATTAATCCCATTAATCCGGCAGGTAAAATAGTTTTCAGTAGCATTGGTAAACCAATCTCCGGATCCATATTAGCAGCATTTACAAAACCTTCGCTCGCAAAAATTCCTTGTTCAACACCTACGCGAGCCATTAGTCCTAAAATAATTCCCATAAAAGCCATTACCGGATATTCAAATAAACCGGCAATGTACCACGCTTTTTTTGCGGTTTTTTCATCTTTACAAGCATAAATTCGTTGGTAAAGCGTCATTCCTACAAACCAAATGGGAACTATGGTAATAAACCAATTTATTAACTGAACCCAAGAAACATTCGTTAAACTAAATAAAGAATCAGGTAATGAATTTACAATAGCATCATAGCCACCTAAATAAGAATAGGCTATAGGAATTCCTACAAAAATTAATCCGATCATTAAAATTGACCATTGAAAAGTATCAGTATAAATTACGGCTTTAATTCCGCCAAAAACCGTGTAAACCACAGCGACAACGCCCATAATATAAAGTGCGTGTTCTAAACTTAAATCCGGAAAAGTACCTACTGCTAATTTTGCGCCGGCTAAAAGTTGAGAAGAAGTAAATCCTAAATAGCCGATGAATGAAATAATTCCGGCAGTGAGCGCTACATTTTTACCGAACGTATCTTTTAGTAATTGTGGAAAGGTTAAAAAATTTAAATCTCTTGCGCGATTAAGAACTTTCGGAATTAGAAAAACTGCACTTAACCAAGCTCCGACTAATCCTGTAAAGAGCATCCAAGAACCGGAAAGTCCCATCATAAAACCGAGACCACCTAAACCAATTGAAAATCCGCCTCCAACATCGGTGGCAACAACAGAAAGACCTACATGAAAACTGCTCATGTCTCTTCCGCCTACATAATAATCGTTGGTGTTTTTATTTTTTCTATAATAGTAAAATCCTATTCCTAATACTAAGAGAAGGTAAATAACAAAGACAATGATGTCTAGAATAGGCATTTATTATTTTTTGTACCGCATTTCAAGGTATTTATTTTCAAAACCTAAGCGTTCATAGAGTTTTTTAGCGGGGTTGTTATGATCTACATGTAAAGCAACATCACCTTTTGCAATTTCTAAGGCTTTTTCCATCAGTTGTTTACCAATACCTTTTCCGCGGAAATTTTGATTAACGGCAATATAGACCAAAATGTTTTCAGGAATATAACCCGACATTCCGGTTTCATTAATTATTGTGATTCCTTTGAGGGTTTCTTCCTCTTTTATAATAAGAACAAACCCTCCTGAATGCTTTCCTGAATCACCTATTGCAAATTTCAAACACTTTAAAATATCTTTTTTATCATCACCGTAAACTCCTAAATGAGTGTGCAAAAAATCAACAATTGTTTTTTGCTCATTTTCATTTGGTTTATTCTCGCGGTTATAAAGAGTAAAAGTGTTCATTATTAATTAAATTCTAAAAGTCTTCTTTATCTCTAATAGATTGAATGTAAGATGCTTTCTGAATTTGTTTTCTTCGAGCTACAGATTTTTTTGTGTAATATTGATTATCACGAAGATTTTGAAGCACTTTTGTATCTCTAAACTTTCTTTTCATTCGCTTAAGAGCGCGTTCAATTTTTTCTCCGTCTTTTACTTTAACTACTAACATGTACGAGTTTTTATTAATATGAATACCGTTTAGAATTTTTCTAAAGGCTAATTTATTTGAATTAAATTTCAAAAAGTGTCGCAAGATACGAATAATCTAGCGGAATAGCTGAGAAACTCAATGATTTAGAAGTTTTTTAACCTAAATACTTTCTCAGGATTTTATTTTTTGAAGATTGGCGCAATTTTCGAATTCCTTTTTCACGAATTTGACGAACGCGTTCCCGAGTTAAATCAAATGTTTCTCCAATTTCTTCCAGCGTCATCGGTTGATGATCGCCAATCCCATAAAATAAACGAATTACGTCGGCTTCGCGAATAGAAAGCGTGTCTAAGGCTCGGTTTATTTCAATATTTAAAGAATCTAAGATTAAACCTTCGTCTGGATTTGGTGATTCTCCAGTATTTACAACATCATATAAGTTTGATGTTTCTCCGTCTTTTAAAGGCGCGTCCATCGATAAATGCCGACCAGAATTTTTTAAAGATTGCTTTACATCGGCAACCGTCATATCTAATTCTTTGGCGATTTCTTCTGGCGTTGGCGGACGTTGATTCATTTGCTCTAAATGAGAAAATGCTTTATTTATTTTATTAATCGAACCAATTTTATTGAGCGGTAATCGAACAATTCTAGATTGTTCGGCTAGCGCTTGCAAAATAGATTGGCGAATCCACCAAACGGCGTATGAAATAAATTTAAATCCACGAGTTTCGTCGAAACGTTTTGCAGCTTTTACCAAACCTACGTTTCCTTCATTTATTAAATCGGGCAATTTTAAACCTTGATTTTGGTATTGTTTCGCAACAGAAACTACAAAACGAAGGTTGGCGGTCGTTAATTTTTCTAATGCCACTTGATCGCCTTCTCGAATGCGTTGAGCCAACTCTACTTCTTCTTCAGCAGTAATTAAATCTACTTTCCCGATATCGTGTAGATATTTATCTAATGATACCGATTCTCGATTTGTAACCTGCTTTGTAATTTTAAGTTGTCTCATAGCCCGAATTAGATTTATTTTTTTGCAACGGGCAGGATACTACTTTTAAATTTAACTAGCAAGAAAAAACTGATTTTTAATGCTTAAGAATTACTTTTTATCCTTTTTTTCGTCCTTTTTACCGAAGATTCCACCTAAAATATCTTTGGCAGCATCTTTTACTTTTTCTTCATCAGACTTTTTTTCGTCGGTTTTTTCGGGATTATTTTTATCGTTTTTCTTGTCTCCGCCTAATAAATCATTCAATTTATCTTTTGCTTCATCCTTAATTTTATCTTTTACCTTATCTTTTTGTTTGTCGATAATTTGTTGACTTAATTCTTTAGTAGCTTGCTTTAAATTAAGGTTTACTTGTGGTGAATTAAACGTTCCTGAAATTGCTACGGGAAGATTTATTTTCGTGTTTTCAAGATCGGTTTCGGTTAATTTCGCCAAACCGCCACTAATTTCTGAACCTAAATATTTTGCAGGAATATCTAATTTCAGGTTATAATTCATCGTGTTCTGAAGACTGTGACTTCCGCTTACTAAAATATTGATGTCTTTAATATTAAAGTCGAATGGTTTTACTGAAATATTCCCATTATTGAAACTTAACGTAGTTTTTAAATCGTTTAAATTGAGATTATCTAGATTTAAAAATTTCATTTCACCATTTAATCTATTTAATAGTGGCGCTTGTTCAGCATCTACTTTTGCGTTTAAAATTTGAGCAAAAGCTTCTCCAGCCAACGACGTTAAAATTGGGGTTAAATCGTTATTTAAATTTCCGTTTAGTTTAATATCGGTACTTAAATTTCCTTGTAGCGCTTTTGCGATTGGCGCTAAATTTTGCAGCAACTCTAAACCGTTAAACGACTGAACGATATTTATACTTTTCAGCCCTAAATTCATATCGAAAGTTGGCTGAGTGTTTTTAGTTGAAACATTTCCGTTTAAGGCAATATTTCCGCCGAAAATTGAAGCGGTAATATTTTCTAACCTTGCGGTTTCATCTTTAATAATTAACGCTCCTTTCGCGTTATTCAACGTTAAATTATCATACAAAACTTTATTCGCTGTAAAGTCTAAACGCGCATCTAAAAATGAAGGAATTTTAATGGCTTCTTCTGAAGTTGTAGTTGTTGTTTTTTCAGTTTTAGCTGAAGAATTTTCTGTGTTAGTTTCGCTCTTGTTTTCAGTTTGAGCAACCATAAAATCGTTTACAGAAAACGTATTCGATTTTACATTAAACCTTCCTTTTAAAACCTGATCGGCAAAAATATAACCCATAAAATTTTCGAGCGTTCCTGAAATATTCGCGTCGGTTTCTCCAGAAGCAACTTGCATTTCTTCTAAAGTAACTTTCTGGGTATTAAAGTTTAAACTCGCTTTAGAAATATTTACTTTATTCGGAATTTCTGGCGAACTATAGGTGAAATTTCTAATGCTGGCTTTTCCACTACTGCGTACATTTTGATAATTTTCTTTCTCAATAGAATTCATATCAAAATTTGTGGTGAGATTAGCGGTTAAAATTCCGTTGAGGTCTTGTTCTAATTCCAGCGGATAAGCATTTTCTAGATTCGCTAAATTTAGCGTTCCGTTTACGGCTAAATTTACCAGCATATTCTCGGTTAAATTTTTAAAATTTCCGTTAGCACTAAAAACATCTTGATCAATTTTGAAGCTTAATTTATTTAAATCTAAATACGTATCGGGTAATTTTCCGGTTTCATTTTTAAGCGTCGCATCTAGATTTATATTTTCAACGCGTTTTGGCAATTCAGCATATTTAAAGGAAGCGTTAGAACTTTTTACAGAAATATCCATTTTAGGAATGTTGTTGTCATCTACAATTCCTTTAATTATTCCGTTTACTGTAAAATCTCCCGTCGTTTCTACACCATCTAAATTTTTCGCATAAGTTTCTGGAATTACCGCTAAAAAGTTTTTAAAGTCTGAAGATGGCGTTTTAAAGCTTATATCTATTTCGTTATTATTCTCGTTTACCTTTACAAAACCATTAAATGTAAGCGGTAATTGATTAATCATCGCTTCATTTTCAAGGAAAGTATATTTTTGATTTGCTAGATCCATTTCAAAATCTGCATCCAGTTTTAGCGTATTTTTGTTTAAATAATTAACGCTGTCGAGTTCAAAAGAAACCACCGCATCGGTTTGTGTTTCTAAAGTGGTTTTATCTGCTGAAAAATCGCCGGTTCCTTGGTGATTGAAATCGGTAATTCTTAAAAATGTCTTTGTTTTTTCGTCTAGGTAATTAATACGTGAATTATTAATTTCATAATGCTGAACGTCTAACGAAAGCGCATTTTCAGAAGTTTGTCCGTTTGCTGAAGAAGTAGCTGTAGTATCTTTTTTAGCGATATCGTAATTCGCATTTCCTAACGAATCTACTTTAATATTAATGTAAGCATTGTCTAATTTTAATTCATTTATGCTATACGGTCCGCCTTTTAAAAGTTGCGGAATTCCTAAACTTAAACCCAATTGCTCACTAGTCGCGAGCGTATCGCCTTCAAAAGGAGCTTTATTAATCACACTAATATTTTTCAGTTTTAATTCGGCATCTGGAAAACTGCTAAAAAGACTTAAATCCAGATCTTCCCAAGAAACGGTGGCGTTTATATTATTATTAATCGATTTTTTTACCGCGCGTTCTATCGGACCTTGAAATAAAAAGGGTGCTGCGATTAAAAGTACGATTAGTACGAGCAAAACAATTCCGACAATTTTTAATACTTTTTTCATAATTTATTTATTCAAAACTTATTTCTTCTTCTTTTTTCAATCCAAAGAATTTTCGCGAAGCAAAAACTCCTATATATAAAAATGGCGTGTCACAAAAAGCGATTAAAACTTTAAAAAGGAAACCGCTTAAAAGCAAACCGCTAAATAATTTCCAATCAATTTGCCCAAAACTACAAAGCAAAAACAATACGGTAAATGTATCTACAAATTGCGATGTAAAGGTTGAAAAGTTATTCCGTAGCCATAAATATTTTCCTTTTGTAAACTTTTTCCAAAAATGATATAATTGAATATCAATATATTGCGCCAATAAATACGATGCCATTGAAGCGCTAACTGCAATTGCTGTGGCGCCAAAAACTTTATTAAAAAGCGAATCGTTAACCGGCGACCAACTCGTGGCGGGAACTTCACTAGAAACCAAAATCACTAAAAGTGAAAATAATGAAGCGAAAATTCCTGCAGTTACAATTTGGTTGGCTTTTTGTTTACCATAAATTTCACTAATTAAATCGGTAATTAAAAAAGTGACCGGATACGGCAAAATACCAACCGAAATCTCGAACCTGTAAATTCCAAAAAAATCCCAATAGAAAAACTTCTGAAAAATCAAGTTAGAAACCACTAATGACGCAATAAACAAAGAACTTAAAATAAGATAAACTTTATATGCTGTAAACTTTTTCCTTTGCTCCAATCTTATTTTTTTGTTGATACTCTTCCTCACAAATTTAGGTTTATGTGCTTTTCTTTTGCTTAATTTGCTGTGAAATTGTTAAGCTGAATATGTTAAATTTTTGAAAAATCCTGTTCTCACATACATCGCGCTCGGAAGCAACGAAGGCAAAAAGTTAGAAAATCTACAAAAAGCGTTAACTTATATTTTTGAAAAAGTAGGCGAAATAAGCGCGGTTTCTAACATTTACAAAACTCCCGCCTTAGGTTTTCAAGGAAATGAATTCCTGAATGCTTGTGTGGAAGTAAAAACCCGATTTTCTGCCCAACAAACTTTAAATCGGCTTTTAGAAATCGAACATATTTTAGGCAGAGAACGAAGCGAAAACGGCTACCAAAACAGAACGATAGATCTTGATATTATTTATTATGCGGAAGAAATTATTGCTGAAGAAAACTTGCAAATTCCGCATCCGCATTTGGCAAATCGAAAATTTGTCTTGCAACCTTTAATTGATATCGCGTCGGAAAAAATGCATCCAAAACTTCAAAAAAATACGCTTCAATTATTAAAAGAAACGAATGATGATTCACCAATCGATGCAATTTCTGAAACACTTAAAATTCCGCAGATAAATTTAAAAAACTATAATTATTTAGCGATAGAAGGAAATATTGGCGCCGGAAAAACCAGTTTAGCTGAAATGATTTCACAAGATTTTCAAGCCAAACTTATTACCGAACGATTTAAAGACAATCCGTTTTTGCCGAAATTTTATAACGACCAATCGCGTTATGCGTTTCCGCTGGAAATGTCATTTTTAGCCGATCGTTACCAACAACTTATCGACGATATTTCGCAATACGATTTATTTAGCGATTTTGTGGTTGCCGATTACGATGTTTATAAATCCTTAATTTTTGCTGAAGTCACTTTGCAAGAAGAAGAATTTAGGTTGTATAAGAAGTTGTTTTCTATTATGTATAACGATTTGGTAAAACCAGATTTGTACGTTTATCTCTATCAAAATACGGATCGTTTGTTAGAAAATATTCAAAAACGCGGTAGAAAATACGAGCAAAAAATTCCGCCAGATTATTTAGAGAAAATAAACCACGGCTATCTGGATTTCATTAAAAAACAACATCATTTAAATGTGAAAATTATTGATATTTCTGAACTCGATTTTGTAAATCGGCGTGAAGATTATTTAACCGTTTTAGAACAATTGCAGAGTTAACTTTTCATTTTCGCAAATAAATCCCACAAAACAACCCCAACACTTACCGAAATATTAAGGGAATGTTTACTTCCAAACTGTGGAATTTCAATCACTTGATGACTTGCTGAAACAATTTCCTGCTGAACGCCTTTTACTTCGTTCCCAAAAATAACTGCGTATTTTTTTTCTTTTTCCGGTTGAAAATTATCGAGCATTACCGAATTTTCAGCTTGTTCTATACTTAACAGCTGAATATTTTCTTGTTTTAATTTCTCAACTAAATCGGTTGTATTTTCTACATATTCCCAAGCTACGGTTTCTGTCGCGCCCAAAGCGGTTTTATGGATATCTTTGTGTGGCGGTTTTGCGGTAATTCCGCAGAGGTAAATTTTTTCGATTAAAAAAGCGTCCGCTGTTCTAAAAACTGAACCAATATTATTTAAACTCCTTACATTATCTAAGATAACGATTAGAGGTGTTTTTTTAGCTTCTTTAAATGCGGAAACTGATTTTCGGGCGAGCTCGCTGTTCTTTAACTTTCGGTTTTCCATAGTTGCAAAAGTATTCATTCTCTTTATAATTTGAATAATAAGTTTGAAAGTTGAAAAGTGAATGAGTAAAAGAGTTAAGCTGTTAAGCGTTAAATGAAAGCTGAAAAAAGACCGAAAATTTAAAATTTCAAAGTCAGAATTTTAAAGTGTATTCTAGTAAAAACTACTGATTGTTAACTGAAATTTATAAACTAAACCCGCGTTAGGGATTGTAGTGAAAATCCTTTTGTGCAGCTAGCGGAACAAAAGATTGTAACGAAAAGCCCGACCCGAAGGGAAACGCCCAAAATTTGATAACTTATAAGAAGTCTTTGGTAGAAAGATTTTTATGAAACATTGGATTGCTTATTTTTACGGAAATTAAAATTCAAGATTTTGTCAGCAAAAAAAGCCCCAAAAGTTACGCCGTTAATGAAGCAATATTATGCGATAAAGCATAAATATCCCGATGCGATGTTGTTGTTTCGAGTAGGCGATTTTTACGAAACTTTTGGCGAAGATGCCGTAAAAGCTGCAAAAATTTTAAACATTGTGCTCACCAACCGAAATAACGGTAGCGAGCGCACAGAATTAGCTGGATTTCCTCATCATTCGTTAAATACGTATTTGCCGAAGTTGGTAAAATCTGGACAGCGTGTGGCGATTTGTGATCAGTTGGAAGACCCGAAACAAACCAAAACCATCGTAAAACGTGGCGTAACGGAATTGGTGACGCCCGGCGTGGCTTTAAATGACGAAGTTTTACAGAGCAAGACAAATAATTTTTTGTGTTCGGTTCACTTTGGAAAGAAAAATTGCGGAATTTCTTTTGTTGATGTTTCTACCGGCGAATTTTTAACCGCGCAAGGAAATACGGAATATCTGGATAAATTATTGCAAAACTTTAATCCGAGTGAGGTTTTAGTTTCTAAAAAACATAAGAAATTATTTACCGAAAAATTCGGCGATAACTTTCATACATTTTATTTAGAAGATTGGGTTTTTAAGCCTGATTATGCAAGAGAAACTTTACATAATCATTTTGAAACAAACTCATTAAAAGGCTTTGGAATTGAGCAGTTAGAAGATGGAATTATTGCTTCGGGTTCAATTTTATATTATTTAAGCGAAACGCAACATCATAAATTGCAGCATCTTTCTTCTATCGCGAGAATTGCTGAAGAAGAATATGTTTGGATGGATCGGTTTACTATTAGAAATCTAGAACTTTATCATTCGCCGGCTTCGCAAGCGGTTACGCTTTTAGAAGTGATCGATAAAACCATTTCGCCAATGGGCGGAAGATTGTTAAAACGTTGGTTGGCGCTTCCTTTAAAAAACTTAGCGAAAATTTCTGAACGCCATGAAGTTGTCGAATTTTTCCTAAAAAATAATGCGTTAAAAGATCAGTTGCAATCGCAAATTAAAAATATGAGCGATTTAGAGCGTTTAATTTCTAAAGTAGCGACACAAAAAATTAGCCCGCGTGAAGTTATTCAGCTTAAAAATTCTTTAGATGCAATTGTTCCTATAAAACAAGCGACAAAAGAAGCGAAATGCGAACCTTTAAATCGAATTTCAGATAATTTACACGCCTGTGAATTATTGCGAACAAAAATCAGCGAAGCTTTAAAAGAAGAGGCTCCGGTAAACATCAATAAAGGAAATGCAATAGCCGACGGTTTTTCTGAAGAATTAGACGATTTGCGAAAAATCGCATTTTCAGGAAAAGATTACCTTGATAAAATGTTGCAACGCGAAATTGAAGCGACCGGAATTACCAGTTTAAAAATAGCCAGCAATAATGTTTACGGATTTTATATTGAAGTGCGAAATTCACATAAAGATAAAGTTCCGGAAACTTGGGTAAGAAAGCAAACGCTTGTCAATGCAGAACGTTATATCACAGAAGAATTAAAAGAATATGAAGCAAAAATTCTTGGCGCCGAAGAAAAGATTTTTGCCTTAGAACAACAGCTTTTTACAAAATTGGTAGTTTGGCTGAATGATTATATAAAATCGGTTCAGCAAAATGCGCTTTTAGTTGCGCGTTTAGATTGCCTGTCAAGTTTTGCACAACTCGCTTTAGAAGAAAACTACGCAAAACCTGTTTTAACCGAAAGTTTTGATTTGTCGATTACCGCAGGTCGTCATCCGGTGATTGAAAAACAACTTCCGGTTGGTGAAAATTATATTACCAATGATTTAAAGCTTGATCGTGAAAATCAACAAATTGTAATGATTACCGGTCCTAATATGAGTGGTAAATCAGCAATTTTGCGGCAAACTGCTTTAATCGTTCTATTAGCACAAATGGGAAGTTTTGTTCCGGCTGATGCTGCTGAAATTGGCTTGGTCGATAAAATTTTTACTAGAGTAGGAGCGAGCGATAATATAAGTATGGGCGAATCTACATTTATGGTAGAAATGAATGAAACCGCCAATATTCTAAATAATATTTCCGAACGTAGTTTGGTGTTGCTCGATGAAATTGGTCGTGGAACAAGTACGTATGATGGAATTTCAATCGCTTGGGCAATTAGTGAATATTTACACGAGCATCCTGCAAAAGCGAAAACCTTGTTTGCAACGCATTATCATGAATTGAATGAAATGACGCAAACCTTCCCAAGAATTAAAAACTACAATGTTTCGGTAAAGGAATTAAAAGATAATGTGTTATTTCTTCGGAAATTAGTTCCCGGTGGAAGTGAACATAGTTTCGGGATTCATGTGGCGAAAATGGCAGGAATGCCACAACAGGTTTTACACCGCGCAAATAAGATCTTAAAAAAGTTGGAACAATCGCATGGAGGAGAAGAATTAAGTGGAAATTTAAAAGCCGCTACAGAAAAAGAACCACAGCTTAGTTTTTTTCAATTAGATGATCCTTTGCTTGAAGAAATTAAAGAAGAAATATTACATCTTGATATTGATACACTTACGCCGGTAGAAGCTCTAATGAAATTAAATGAAATTAAACGAATGCTAAAACCTTCGAGAAAAGAAGAAAAAAAAGTTTAATTTTTTCAAGAAAAAGGTTTTGGTAAAACAATAAAAAGTTTAAATTTGCATCCGCATTTAAGCAACAAAGTTCTTTACATAAGCTTTACGCGAAAATAGCTCAGTTGGTAGAGCGCCACCTTGCCAAGGTGGAGGTCGCGGGTTCGAATCCCGTTTTTCGCTCTAAGTAAAAAATAGTCTAAATATTTAAAATATATAGGCTCGGGTGGTGGAATTGGTAGACACGTTGGACTTAAAATCCAATGAACATTAGTTCGTACGGGTTCAAGTCCCGTCCCGAGTACTTAAAGCCTTGTTAATCTTTTGATTTTCAAGGCTTTTTTGTTTTTACTCGATTAAATTGTACGTAAATCTGTACGCAAGTTTTAAATTAGCCTATTTTATTATTCTATTCGTGCGTCAATTTATCGGAGAATTTTTTTCAAAGTAAGACTTTAAGGTTTGATAAAATGAAATTTTGTAATCGTTCAAGGTTTGTAATTAATAACAATAAATTAGTGTAGTCAATCAAAGGAAAAGTATATACTTTTTTATGGTAATGCATTGCCGGAATTAATATTCGTTTGAATTAAAAAAGAGGGTGTAATGCCCTCTTTTTTAATTATAAATTCTTTTAAATCCGTTATTGTAGATTTTAATTTTGCTTTATGCTTGATGAAAAATCGCTGTAATAGCATTCGTAGTGTGATGGGTTTAAACCCTACACTCATTTTCCATGATTTTTTTGGTCGGTGGCTTTTCCTTATAGCACAAATTAATATTTTTGCTTTGGAAAATTAGCCGTTTTTTATAAATGGCTAGCTTGCAGTTGTTATTAAATATCTCAATAATTAAGTAGTGTGCTTTTTAACTTCAGGGTTTTAATGCCTGCACACGTGATATATTGGAGTGGACGTTTACCTGACATATTATTTTCGAAGTTCTATAAATGCGTTTTCTAAATCTTTACGCTTGTAATACACACGTGCGCCAATTCCTATTGGGTTTAATATACCTTTTTTACTCCAATTATGAACAGTGCTGACATCTACACTCAGCATTCTTGCAACCTCATTACGGGTTAAATACTTGGTAGGTTCTTTGGGTTGAAACTCTTTTTTAAGTTCTTGAAGTTGTTGTTTAATGTTTGCAAGGTCTTGCAATACATTTTCAGGTAATGTGATTTGTAAAGTTTGCATTTGTAAAGGTGTTAAATTAGACTTTGGCTAATCAACCACCCGATAAAAATTATACTTTTGTAGTTCCTATATCACAAAGGGCATTAGATTTACTTTCGGGTAGTCTTTTGCCTTTTTTTAATGAAACAAATTTAAGGGGCTTAAATAAGAAATGAAGTAATAAAATTTTGCTTTAATTATTGTAAAATAATTAAAAACTTGGTAGTGAATTACTGGAATTTACTCTTTTTATGATGGTTTTCTGATAAAAATAAATGCTTTTTTTCAGATTAATTATCTCTAAAAATCCGTTCTAAAGTGCTTTTTTTTATACCGAGGTCAAAATATTGATGTATATGTTCAATCATTTTTTTGTCAGTATTATTTGTAAATTTATTTGCTTGTTTCATTAAAGATAGAAATTCAATTTTATCATTATTATTTTTAAGTTTAAACTTCTTTTTATAATCAAAAAACCTATCTAGGTTGTTACTTTGTTTTAGTGTCTGAATAAATTTTCTTGTGGATACTTCACCTTTCTTATTGGGGTATTTTTTAAAATATGTATTTACTTTATTTTCAAAATCACTTACGGCATAATTGGGCGTACTATATTTGTAACTTTCATTTTTAACGTGTTCTATAAATTTTTTTAAACTCCATTTGTGAGTTTTGAAATTGAATGAAGCATTTTTAAATTCGAAATATTCTTTTGTTGTTTTATCTTGTAAATTGTTAGAAGCGTTTTTTTTACATTCTCCATTTTTCATTTGAACAAAATTTATGTGGCCATTTTATTTTAAAATCTACTATGTTTTCCAAAAGCTCTTTTTTTATTCTTAAAGTAAGTTTACAAAGTAGCAGTTTTTCTTTTTTGTATTTTAAATCAAATTTAAACTAAGTTCGCTATTAGGACTTCTAAATAGGGGAACACTATTAATTATTTATATATTTTGTTTTTATCAAGCTGTCACGTATAGTTATCATTTTTCAATTTTTCAACTATCTATTGCTTCTGCCTTCAATTGTTGAGTTTTTAATATTAGTATTCTCCTGTTAGTTATTAGTTTCTCTAAATAGACTTCAAAATCGATTATTTTACACGTTCTATATTAATAGATATGTATTGAATAATATTAAAGTTGACTTGAAGACTTACCCGTTTTCGGACAGCTCTAAATTACACAATTTTTCTTTTTTCATTGGGTCTAGACCCAATGAAAATTCTTTATAGATCTGATTAGGGCTTTT